>CAJUTJ010000098.1 GCA_910589655.1 uncultured Acetatifactor sp.
CGAGGCGTTTCGTGCTCCCTTGCACGAAATCCCGAGACTGCTGTGCGCCAAACCCGCTGTCCTTACGGGTTTGTGTGCATCTTCATAGTAAACCCTCATACTTTCTTGCATGGTGGTGCAGCCGGTTGCATGAGGGTTTAGTAAGTTAACATTGGGTAGCGCAGTGTTCCATGCATCGTATACTGTTACACTATACAACTTTAACGTGTGAAAATCAACAAAAATGTATATATAATACCGCAACACGGGGACAACGGGAAATCATGCGTGGAGCATGACACGGCGGCAGCGGAACGGTCGAAGCCTGATCATGCAAGCCGGGATCCGGTCCGGAGGGAATGGTTTGGCGCGGATACCGGCATAGAAGTGCCGCGGGAAAGGGCAAGAGGCAACGGAGATATATTTCTGTACATAGGTTGCTGTGAACGGAGTGAACGGTAACGATAGGGCAGCAACTTTTGGTGTTTTATACAAATAATCTATTGTAAAAAGAAAGAATATTTAGTAAAATAATCTCATGGGGTTTTTGAAGTCAGAATTTTTGAGGGCAAAATACCTAAATGAAATATAAAACGGAGGAGCGTAATATGAAAGTTTACACAACCGACAAGATTCGTAATGTTGTGCTGTTAGGTCACGGCGGCAGCGGAAAGACCAGTCTGGCAGAGAGTTTTGCCTATTTGGCAGGAATCACTTCAAGAATGGGAAAGGTAACCGACAAAAACACCATAAGTGACTATGGGAAGGAAGAACAGAAGCGTCAGTTTTCCATTAACACCTCCGTGATTCCTATCGAATGGGAAGGTCATAAGATTAACGTGATCGACGCTCCCGGTTATTTCGATTTTGTGGGAGAAGTGGAGGAGGCCGTCAGTGCGGCCGGAGCGGCCATCATCGTGGTAAACGGCAAGTCCGGTATCGAAGTGGGCACGCAGAAAGCATGGGAAATTTGCGAAAAGTATAAGCTTCCCAGAATTGTCTATGTTTCCAACATGGATGTGGACAATGCATCTTTCCGTCAGGTAGTGGAGGATATGACCAATCTCTACGGCAAGAAGATGGCTCCCTTCAATCTGCCTATCCGTGAAGACGAGAAGTTCGTAGGTTATGTCAATGTGATCACGGAATCCGGTAATCGTTGGCAGGGGAAAGAGGTAGTTCCCTGTGATGTGCCCGAGTACAGTAAAGCAAATCTGTCTCTCTGCCGTGATACATTGATGGAAGCCGTGGCAGAGACCAGTGAGGAGATGATGGAGCGGTATTTCGGAGGTGAGAGCTTCTCCGAGGCGGAAATCAGAGCGGCGCTGCGCTCCAATGTATGCGACTGCAGTATCGTTCCCATGACAATGGGTTCCAATATTTTGTGTCAGGGCGTTTATACCCTGCTTGATGATATCGTAAAATATTTCCCCAGCCCTGAGAACAGACAGGTGGCGGGCATTAATATGAAGACCAATGAAATCTACAATGGGGATTATGATTTCTCAAAAGCCAAATCCGCTTATATTTGGAAGACAATCGTAGATCCGTTCATCGGCAAATATTCTTTGATCAAAGTGAATTCCGGCGTGTTTAAGACGGATGACTTGATTTATAATGTGGATCGTGACATCGAGGAGAAAATCGGTAAGATTTATGTGCTTCAGGGTAACAAACCTATTGAGGTGCCGGAGCTGCATGCAGGAGACATCGGCGCGCTGGCTAAATTAACGGCGGCGAGGACAGGAAACAGCTTATCCACGAAGGCAACCACAATTAAATACGGCAAGTTCGATATTTCCACTCCTTATACTTATATGCGCTATAAGCCGAAGAACAAAGGGGATGTGGATAAAATTTCTCAGGCATTGCAGAAGCTTACCCATGAGGATCAGACATTAAAGGTGGTAAACGATGCGGAGAACAGGCAGACATTGCTCTACGGCATGGGAGACCAGCATTTGGAGGTCATTGTCAGCCGATTGCTGAATGAATATAAGGTTGAGGTAGAGCTGACTAAGCCGAAGATCGCTTATAAGGAGACCATTAAGGGAAAATCGGATGTAGAGTACAAATATAAGAAACAGTCCGGCGGACATGGCCAGTATGGACATGTAAAGATGCGTTTTTCACCCTCCGATGATTTGGAGACTCCTTTTGTATTCGAGCAGGAGGTGGTAGGAGGCGCCGTGCCTAAGAATTACTATCCGGCAGTGGAGAAGGGGCTTCAGGAATCTGTGGTTAAGGGTCCCATGGCAGCCTATCCGGTTGTGGGCGTGAAGGCGGTATTGTATGACGGATCTTATCATCCGGTAGACTCTTCCGAGCAGGCGTTTAAACTGGCGGCCATTCAGGCCTTCAAGAAGGGATTTATGGAGGCAAAACCCATATTGCTTGAGCCTATCGCGTCCATAAAAGTTACCGTGCCCGATGCGTATACGGGAGATGTCATGGGCGATTTGAACAAGAGGAGAGGCCGTGTGCTGGGGATGAATCCGTGTGCGGGCGGTAAGCAGGTGATTGAGGCAGATGTTCCTATGAGCAGCCTTTACGGCTATTGTACCGATCTGCGTTCCATGACAGGGGGCAGAGGAGACTACGCATATGAGTTTGCGCGTTATGAGCAGGCTCCTTCCGATGTTCAGGAGAAGGAAGTGGCGGCTAGAGCTTCTAAAGTTGCGGAAAACAGTGCGGATGATTGATGCGGAGTCGGATGAATGCAAGTTTATAGAGTAAGTTAAGGGCGGTCATTGACCGCCCTTTTTGAGATTTTTCTCCAAGATATCGTTTATTTTTTCCAACTCCTCTTGTGTGCTGTACTTTTTGACAGACGAGATTGCGGCCTGCATTTCCTGAGGCGTAAAGACGAGATTTTCCTGTTTTGCTTTTTTCATCATGGGCATTAGGAACATCATCATTTCTTTCTGGCTCTTTCCCTGGCCTTGTGTAAACATTTGCGCCAGAAAATCCAGCTTCTTTGGTGAAATGTCTTTTACCAGTTCATCCGACATCCATTTGGGTTTTTCCTGCTCCGTCATATTGAAAACCGTTCCTTTCATAATTTTAGTATTAGGGTTTACCTTTTTGTATCATGTTTTCAGGTTTGGTTCCCCATCATCTCCATAATGGAAGACAAATCCATATTTTCTAAATCCATTCCTTCAGGGAACATTTCCTGCATCATCTGCATGGTTTCCATCATTTCTTTCATTTGGTTCATGCTTTGCATCATGTTTCTCATATTTTCTACTTTGCTGCGTTCCTCGGGTCCGCAGAAGGGAAGGATTTCGTCCCATACTTTAGTGGTATCGGACTTTTGCGGAAGGCGGAGGGGCAAGGCATGGGGATGATTTTTGAAAAAGGAGAAGGTGTAATTCAATTCCATTACTTTAATGCAGACGGCTAAAGCCCCCTGTTGCTCCGGTTTCAGATATGGCAGAAGAACTTTCATCATCTGAATGCGGTTAGTTGTAAAGAGGGAGTCAAATGCAGTAATGCTTCCCAATTCGTTCTCTTCCATGGAATCCCTCCAATCCTTTCCGGTTTCCCGAGAAAGCAGTATATTATTATCCTATGTAAGGACAGGCGGAGTTATGAATACCTGTCTACATGGGGAAAGGCTCCCGAGGGAGCCTTTTTTGTCCTGACATAGGCTGCAGAATCTGTAATTGCGGATTCTGCAGCTGCTCTCCGCAGGCATATTGTCAGTTGCTTTTCGGTTACTGTTCACACCCACGCCACCGCGAGGCGTTTTCACGCTTTTTTTGCGTGACAAACCCGAGGGCAACCTGCGCGAAACCGCTGTTTTGCGGTTTCTGTGCATGCGTTACTGTTCACTCCGTGACCAGTAACACTTTTCACACGTTTTTTGCGTGATCAATCTTTCTGCCGCATTGACTTTTGTGCTTTGCAGGATCAAAATGATCTGTGGAGGATTAGCAGCAGCATCCGCCGCCGTTGCCGCCGCAGAAGCAGGAGATCAGGAGGATCCAGATCAGCCAGCTGCAGGAGTTGTTGCCGCCGAACATACCGGAGCCGCATCCGCAAGAATCATTGCATCCACAGCCGCTGTTGCATCCACAGCCGTTGTTGAAGAGGCTTCCGCCGCCACAGCAAGACAAAAGCAGGATAATCCAAATCCAGCTTCCACATCCGTTATTGTTCTGTGCATTTGCACATCCGCAGGAATCATTACATCCGCAGTTTGTTGCAGTTAAATCACTCATTTGATTAACCTCCAAGGTTTATTTATGGTTTATTGTATGCAGGTCTGCTTGTCAATGTTTCCTGAGGAAAAAATCGGCTTTCAGCCGGGAGTTTTAAGGCTTTCTCATAAAGAATGGAAGTTTTGGATAAAAAAAGCAAAAAAAATTTCCCCATATGTTGATAAAATACTTGAATAAATTTCGACATATAGTAAAATAGAAGGTATGATAACATTATTATGGGTGTGAGTATAAGATAATATATAGGAAACAGGTATGGAGCAGAAGGTTTTTGTAGTGGAAGGCAGGCAGTTTCGTACCAAGGGCGATTATGCCCGTGCGGTACATGACAAGGAGCTTATAGATAAGCTCCGGAAAGAAACGGATCTGCAGGATAAGGCACAGCTGGAGAAGCTGAAGGCCGATTTGAAAAAGGGTACATACAGGTTCATGACGCTTCTGGAACAGGATTTCAGGGATGAAGTGGATGAATTGATTCGAAATGCCGGTGCAGGAAAGAAGACGTCCGGAAAGAAGGGCAGCCGGAATGCAAAACAGCAAGGCGCCGGCAAGAGCGGACTCAGTCCGGGAGGTATAGACGCTTCGAAGCAGTCTCAAGGGGAGCCGGAAATTGATGATGCGGTGAAGGAGGAACTGCAAAAGCGGGAGAGACGCAGGAAGCTGATTATAGCGGCCTGCAGCGTGGCAGCGGTGTGCTGTCTCGGATATTTCGGAATTTATACCTATTATGATTACAGAACAAACAGTACCTATGAGGCGCTCAGTGATTTACGGTTGAATCGTCTGCCGACGACGGCAGCACCGGCACCGGCAGCAACGCCGCAGTTTACATTGGATGAGACGGCTCCGGAGCCGAAGGAAGTGCTGGAAGAATTTAAAACTTTATTAAATAAGAACCAAAAGCTAATCGGATGGCTCAAAATTGACGATACAAATATAGACTATCCTGTAATGCAGACTTCGGACAATGAATATTATCTTGACCATAATCTAAATCAGGAATATGATAAGAATGGATCCATTTTTATGGATAAGGACTGTGATGTTCTGCAGCCCAGTACCAATTTTATTCTATATGGGCATCATATGAAGAGCGGCCAGATGTTCGGCAATCTGGATCGATACAGCAGCGAGGCTTATTATAAGGAACATCCTTATATTCAATTTGATACCATATATGAGAGGGGAACCTATCAGGTGATGTACGTATTCCGTTCCCATGTATATAGCGAAGAGGAGATTGCCTTTAAATATTACCAGTTCATTGATGTGAACAGCGAGAAGGAATTCGACTCTTATATGCAGGAGATGGCGGCAATGTCTTATTACGACACGGGGGTAACCGCCGAATACGGGGATCAGCTGTTGACTCTTTCCACCTGTGATTATCAGGAGAAGGACGGCAGGTTTGTAGTAGTAGCGAAGAAAATCGCAAAGGAGTAAAGAAAGATGGCGAATGCTGTTAAGAAAAAGGGAAAGACCAGAAGATTAAAGAAATCAATCAGAAAAACATTAGGGGCGTTGTTTCTGGCATCGGCTTTGACCGTGGCGGCGATTCCTACGGAGGGGCTTCAGGCAGCAGACGGGGCCCGTGCCAATACGGGGCCAAGCGTATCGGAGGATGTATTTTCGAAGATGCCTCATGTTGATGAAAATGCAACGATTTATACATACCCTATGGAAGGAACCGGTGTTACCTTCCGTTTTGCGTATGTTTCGCCTGAAAACGGAGAAGAGAATTCCGATACCCGTGTGGCAGTGATTTTGGGTTACACCCAGATCGGTAACTTGGAAGGCGGTACGCTGAGGATACCCGATACGGTGGAGGCTTACAAGAAGTATTCCCTGACCAGTACCGATACCGGTAGTGTGGCGGTCAATATGGATCGTAAGTTCCTCTATTATATGAGGCGGGAAGAGACAAAGGATGTAAACGGGAATACCGTCTATGAGAGAGCCACGGCATCGGATCCTTACGTGGACGCGGAAGGCTATAAGCTGACGGCGCCTTTGGCCCAAGGCGGGGTAAGGATACCTGTGACCCATGAAGTGTATTATCCTTGTTATTATGCGACCCGTACCGTATGGAATAAAGATACCATATTATACGAATCCGTATATGATGACAGTGTCAGCGTGTCCAGCGGAGATCCGACAAGCTATAAGGTGTCCTCAACGGAACGTATCTCGGCGGCAAAGGTAGTCTATATCGGAAGCCAGTATTTGAAGGAGACAGAGTCCGGCGTATGGAAAATTGTCGGTGATGTAGATCAGCCCGAACAAGGTATTTTCTATAACCAGACCAATATCACGAACCTGATCGTAGGGAAAGACGTGATGGGTGTGGGTGATTATGCTTTTGCAAACTGCGGTCTGAGGAGCGTTCAATTCGGAAACGGTCTGGGCTGTCTGGGTAATTATGCCTTCGCAAACTGCGGCAACCTGACGGATGTGAAGTTCGAATTGAGCTCCAGTGTGTCCGTAATAGGTTCCCATGCCTTTAACAATTGTGTCAGCTTGAAGTCCATTGATTTACCCGGAAATATACAGCAGCTGGGTGACAGTGCTTTTGAAGGATGCCAGAATCTGGAAAACATCAAGTTGGTTCACAGCGAATATGCAGGAAGCCTTACGGGAATGGGACAGTCTGTGTTCAAAGACTGTTCGGCACTGACCAGCTTGGAATTCCCTTATACTTATGGCACTGCGGTAGATGTCAGTGAATTTGAGGGATGTATAAACCTTTCTTATATTAAAACCAACGGCAATAGCAGCTTTGCATTGAAGGAAGGGGATGTACAGGAATTCGGATTTAAAGAGTTCAAGGAAACGGTTCTGAAAGCGTTTTATCTGGAGGGACCTAAGAACGGCGCGTTGCATAAGGTGGCAACGGCACAGAGAATTGCCTATAAGTTCAGGGATCCTGACTTGAATATGGATGTCTATGAACTGGTGGTAGACGAGACGGAAGACGGCAGTAACGGTGTGATTTACTGGGTGAACGAAGAGGGAAGAATCGTAAGATGTGAAATGGAGAATCCCAATGCACAGATGACAACCATCACCCTTCCGGAGGTGGTCGGACCTAAGACAATTATCGGTATTGATTCCGGCACGTTCCAGAATAAGTGCTTCTTGAAGAAGATTACGATTCCTGCATCCGTGACTTATATTGCGGAAAATGCTTTCAAGGGCAGCCATAGCTTAAAAGATGTTATATTTACCGCCGCACAAAATGTGAATACCATCGGCACGGGAGCTTTCAATACACAGGAAGCGGCAACCCATTTGCCGGGTTGTGGCGGAGTGGAGAAAAAGGATTCTTACCTGAACTTTGTGGGTACCATATCTTCTGCATGCAGGCCTTTTACTTACGCAATGGAGCCTTCCGAGTATGTGAATACATCGGCTCAGTACAGAACTTATATTACTTATTACAGCGGATGGCCTACCAATCTGGCCGTGCGGTATAATGAAACGGCAGATTCCAATGAATTGATAGATTACCCTACGTTTGCTGAGCTAAGCAGCGGTAAATACAATCCAACGAATTATGCATATATTACACAGGAGCAGGCTACGGCGGCGCTGGAGGCAGTGAGCAAATATAACAGCGGCGGATCCATGACCGATTATGAAAGGCAGATTATTGATGCCGCACTGAACCTGAACCTGCCCGACGGTATCGAATCCATAGCCACCGTAGATGCTTTGACCGGTGAATTGGTTGCGGATCCCGGTACGGTCAGCAACGGTAATGCGGGTTCTAATGTGGTAGGGTTATTTACCTATAAGGAACAGAAGGATGTAAGTGCGACTCCGTTGAGCAAGAGTTTAACGGCGGAGAGTATCCAGACCATTAATCCGGGTGCGTTTAGAGATTGTACGAATTTTGTTTCCGTTGAGTTCAAGGGGCCCTTGAAGTCCATCGGTAATTATGCCTTTGATGGTTGTAACAGACTTACAAAGGTAAGTATTTCCGAGTCTGTCAGTGAATTGGGACGGCGTCCCTTCACAGGCTGTAAGCTTTTGTCCGATGTGGACTTTAACGGAAGCCAGAAGTTTAAGACCATTGATTCCATCATATATGAAGTGGATGCAAACGGAAACAAGGAAAAGCTTGTGGAATATCTTTGCGGGAGAAAGGTTCCCACCATCGACGCCGATGAATTGGCGGGATTGAAAGAGATTTACCCCGAGGCATTTATGAATACAGGGGTTATGACGGTTGATCTCAGCGCAACTAAGATTACCAATGTTCCGGAAAATGCGTTTAGGGAAACGCCGCAGATTTTCTCCGTTGTATTGCCCAACACCTGCCAGAGCATCAGTAATGCGGCGTTTACGGACAGCTCCATTAAGCAGATCACGATTCCCAGAAGTGTCGTTGTCATTAACAACGAGGCGTTCGGAGACGTGAAGCAAGGTGATTTCGCGGGAATGACTGACAAGAGCAGTCTCATATTCTACACGCCTGCGGACAGTGTAGCCGGTATATTTGCAGATGAAAACGGTATTTTGAGGAAAGATTTCTATGAGCCGATGTATTATAAGGTTACTTTCTTCGATTGGGACGGAACCTTGCTGGAAACACTGGATAAAGTAGAAGAGGGAACCGCGGCGGTTTGTTCCGTAGTGCCCAGCAGAGAGGGATATACCTTTAAGGGCTGGGTGCCTCCGGTTGATTGTGTAACGGAGGATACCACTACTACGGCTCAGTATGAGATTATTGATCCTGATACCTTAAAGGTAACGGTTCGGTTCCTTGACTGGGACGATACGGAGCTGAAGGTGGTAAGAGTTGTGGCGGGAGAAAGCGCAGAGCCTCCCCGTGATCCTGTCCGTGAGGGATATGTGTTCATAGGATGGAGGAATTCCTTCGAGAATGTCACGGAGGATGTGGACGTATATGCGCAGTATGAGAAGATTGACTCATCGGCTTCCCAGCATATAGTTCGTTTTATCGACTGGGATGAGACAGTGCTTTCCATCCAGAAGGTGGATCATGGCGGAAGTGCCATTATTCCGAAAGATCCTGTCAGGGAAGGGTATGTTTTCGACAAGTGGCTGCCCACACCTACCAATGTAACAAGGGATTTGGATGTATATGCAACCTATACCAACGGAAGCGGTAATCCCAACAATCCCGGTAATCCGGGTAATCCTAATGATCCCAACAATCCCGGTAACAATACGGGAAGCGGAAACGGAAGCGGTGACGGTGACGGGAACACGTCGAAGCTTTATACGCTGACGGTACGGAACGGAAGCGGATCGGGAAGTTATGTGGCAGGCTCCCAGCCCATTGTCATTGCAAATGACCCCAGCGCTACACAGGAGTTCAGCCATTGGACCATTGATCCTGAGGACACAAAGATTGCAAGCAAGGTATTGACGGCAACCGTGATTACCATGCCGGAAAGAGATGTTACGGTGACGGCACATTACAGGGCAAGAACCAGCAGCAGCAACGGAAGCGGAAGCTCTTCCAGCGTGAACTCGGGCAGGAGACCCACCGGTTCGGGCAGTGTGTCAAACGGAGGCACTACCGTAGTTATTGACAAGAACGGATTGTCTAACACAGGCGTGGTTTCCGCTACGGTAAACGGTTCTTCCGATAACTTTGTAATCAAGATTACGGAGTCTTCCGAGGCAACGGAAGCCGTGGTGAGAGCATTGATGGCTGAGTACGGAAGTCTGGATAATATTAAGTATTTCCCCATGGATATTTCCTTGTATGATGCCACGGGTACGAATAAGATTACGGATACCAGCGGCTTGTCCGTCAGCATTACACTGCCTTTGCCGGATTCTCTGATTACCTATGCGGGCAATAACAGAGTGGCGGGCGTGGTAAATGACAAATTGGATAAATTGACACCTAAGTTTACCACAATATCGGGAGTGTCTTGTGTAACCTTTACCGCAGAGCATTTTTCACCGTATGTGATTTATGTGGATACGGGGAACCTTTCCTCCGGCACTGTTTCCGATTCAACCCCCAAGACAGGGGACGGAATTCATCCGAAGTGGTTCCTTTCCATCGGGTTAGCTTGCTTATCCTTTGTTATGTTCATGCAGAAGGATAAAAAGAAACCTCAAAAGGTGAAGGTTACGACGAAAGCATAAAAAGCAGAAAAGGGAAAGCGTATGAGAAAAAGGAAGCGTTTAAGCGGAATCCTGCTGATCATAGCAGCGCTGATCATTATGCAGCTCCCTGTATCGGAGGCAGATGCGGCAACGTCATCTGCTTCCGATTTTAAAATAGAGGGGGGCGTATTAGTTAAATATCGGGGAACGGAGACCAATGTTTCCATTCCGGACACGGTGGAAGCGATCGGTGACTACGCCTTTGAGGACAATACCAGAGTAGAGCTTGTGGTGATACCCAATTCCGTTAAGAGAATCGGAGCTTATGCGTTTTGGGGCTGTGATAATCTGGATACGGTGGTATTGGGGAAAGGGCTGACATCGGTAGGAGATTATGCTTTTACCGGATGCGGAGGTCTGGAGCAGATGACCATTCCTTCCAACATTCAGTCCATTGGAGTTTCTGCTTTTGCGGATTGTGTAAACTTGAAAGATATCAGCATAGCGGCGGAGACTACCAGCATTCACGAGACGGCCTTTGACGGCTGCTATAGACTTACCATTCATTGTCTGCAAGGGACGGTAGCGGATCAATTTGCGCAGGAATTTTATGAGCGCCAGAAGGAGATGCCGGAGTATGAGGATGTGCCGGAATATCCTGACGGAAACGGTACGGGAGGAGATACCGTTCCCAGTGTCCCTGACGGCGGGACGCAAAATACACCTTCCACCACTCCGGTTCCCGGAAATGTGCTGGGAAGCACTCAGATAGTAGGCAATCAGGCGGTATTTTTTATCGACAATACGGTGCCTGTGGTCATGAGCAGCTGGGAAGGCTTTTCGGCAACAGAGGATGTTTCCATTCCTGTGGGAGACCTGATGCAGGAGGTAACGGAGGGAGGCGTGTCAAAATATACCGTTGTAGATAACAGAATTATTGCGGATCAGGCGTACTACCGCAGTACGGAGCTGGGGGAAGTGGAGATTCCTATGGGAGTAACGGAGATTGGGCAGTTTGCCTTTGCCAGAAGCTCGGCCACGGGTGTGACCGTACCCTTAGGTGTTGCAACGGTTTCCTACGGAGCGTTTTATCACTGTGACAATTTGGTGAGGGCTTCTCTCTCAAGCAGCGTAATGACAGTGGAGCCGAGAGCTTTTTCCTATACTCCTTGGTTACAGAATTTCCTTGGAGGAATGGAAGTGGAAGGAAATGAGAGCAGCGATCCCAATTATTTGATCAGCGGCGGTGTACTTGTGGCATACCGCGGCTCGGACAGTCAAGCGGTGATTCCTGAGGGAGTCAGAGTGATTGCAGGAGAAGCGTTCCGGAATCACACGGAGTTGGAAAGCGTTATAATTCCCGACACTGTGAAGGTAATCGGAGAGGGGGCATTTGAAAGCTGCACCCAGTTGGCTTCTGTTTCCTTGGGAAATCAGGTAGAGCAGATAAAAGACCGCGCGTTTGATAAATGCGCTCTGAGTCAGATAAATCTTCCCCAGTCAGTCAGGGAGGTCGGAATCAGAGCTTTCGGAGCTGCGGAAGTAATCTTTTCCGGAGAAGCTTTCGACATCCCTAACAGCTATGAGACCTCGGCTACAAGGCTGTCCAATGAAGACTACAGGAATCTTACCGGAGAACAGGGAGAGGCTGGAGTAGCCGTGGTGGGCATAGAGCACGCATATGCGATGCTTGACGGAGCCGCAAGGAGCTATACTCTGTCGGTTGCGCCCATGGAGGATGTTTCTGTTTTGGAACAGGCTTGTGCCAGATCATTTAAGACATCGGTTCCCGGCGGCATGGCAGCATATGACATACAATTGACGGATTCCAGCGCAATTCCGATTACAAAGCTGGGGCACCAGACATTGACGGTCATTTTACCCGTGCCGGAGGGATTGAGCGGTCAGAAACTTCAGGTGATGACTTTGGACCGGAACGGACAGCCTGAGTTATTGGCGGTAGAGCGTGTTATGATGGAGGGTGTGGAATCCGTAAAATTTGAGACAAATCATTTGTCACCTTTCGGAATATATAGTCTGGGATATGCCGATGTTCAGGAGGAAGTGCTGGAATTAAGCGTCAGTATGATGAGTCAGAGCAACGGCCCGGATACAATGAACAATACCAATCCCGTCTGGAAAATGTTCGTAAGCGGATTGATGTTATGTGTGGGAATTTTACTGATAGCGGTGAGTGTTATGCAGCGCGGACGCCAGAGTTAGCGTGAGAAGAAGTTCTAATTGCTTTAGCAATTTTTGCTCACAGCAGAGGCTGTTTCGCAAAGAACTTCTAAGTCTCACACCGAGAAATGCCCGAAAACACGGCATTTCTCATAGGAGCTTTAGCTCCATGGGATTGTGGGTTGCAGCAAAGGCTGCTTCGCGGAGAAGCGTCAGGACAAATCATGAAACAGAAGACAGTTAGGATGGGAACCATTAAAATGTCCCGGCATACAATGAAATAAGTATATGCCGGGGCGTTTATTATTATGCAGCGAGTCAGAGAACAATTAGAAGTGCCCTCACTGGCGGCGGCAGACGGAAGCGGAATAACCGTGGGGGTGTTGGATACCGGTATAGGGCAGCACCCTGATCTTTCGGGACGGCTATTAAGATTTCAGGATTTTGTGGGGTATAAAAACCGCATGTATGACGATAACGGTCATGGGACTCATGTCTGTGGAATTCTCTGCGGAAGCGGTGCGGTGTCTCAAGAAAGATATAGGGGAATGGCGCCGGGAGTCAGACTTATAGTGGGAAAGGTGCTGGATGATAAAGGAGACGGCTCTACGGAGAGTATGTTGAGAGGTCTGGACTGGATGTTGAGAATCAGGGAACAATGCAGAATCAGAATACTAAATATCTCAGTGGGCATCGGTACGCTGGAAGAAATGAAGAAAGAGGAACAGCTGAGGGCAAAGATAGAAGAAGTCTGGGACAGTGGTATCTTGGTAGTCTGTGCGGCGGGGAATAAAGGTCCGGAACCGGGCACCATTTCCGCCGTGGGCGGAAGCAGTAAGGCAGTGACGGTGGGATGTCATGACGGAAGCTACGGGATTGACCATCCGGGGAGATGTGAAAATTATTCCGGAAGAGGAGCGGAGGATGCTCCGTACCGAAAACCGGATCTCGTGGCTCCCGGAACGGACATTATGTCTTGTAACCTGCATTATTACAGACTTCATGGGAAGTTTCGGAATGCGTATGTGGCTAAGAGCGGTACTTCCATGGCAACGCCTATCGTATCCGGAGCAGCGGCGCTGCTTATGCAGAGATTTCCCTGGCTGACGAACGAAGAGTGCAAGCAGAAGCTTCAATATACGGCTACCGATTTGCACCTGCCTTGGAATCAGCAGGGCTGGGGATTGTTGAATGTGGGGCGTCTGCTGAGAGACTGAGTTTTAAAATGACCGGTCTTAATATAGGAGAGATGCTCTTTGGAAGCGGAGAACTTCAAAAAAGAGAATGATGTGGAATACTTGCCGGCCGGAAACCGAAATGCGGTTTCCGGTTTTTTGTCTGTCCTGTTCGATTGTAACGGTTCAGACAGGTCACGGAACCGTTACAAGAATGCACACAAAACGCCGAGAGAATGCGTTTTGGCGCCGGCATGTCTCGTAAAATCACATAAAGACGCGATTTTGACATCGCGGGCTGAACTGTTACGTTTGATGTTACTTTTCACACCCAAGCCACCGCGAGGCGTTTTCACGCGTTTTTTGCGTGATCAAACCCAAGCGATTAGAATAATCGCTTGGGCAACCTGCGCGAAACCGCTGTTTTTCGATTTCTGTGCATGCGTTGCTGGTCACGGAGTGAACAGTAACCGTTCAATTACTATTATAGGTATATTTTTCGGAAAATACATTGACACGCCTCGCATAATTGTATACAATAATACGAGGCGTGCAGGTATAGCAGCTCCGGAGATGTATCGGCTGCCTAAACGGCTGTTACGGATATAAATGTGAATTATGAGCACGCATTTTTAATAAAAAGTAATGACACGCCATGTGTAATATCATGCGCTGACATGGAGGAGTAATATGAGAAACAGTGAAACTTTTCAGAATCGTCCGGTGTCAATGAATCAGAAAAACAATCTGTTGGAGATTGAGGAGCACATGTACATATTGGATGATGTGGAAAAGCCCAATGTTTTCCGCAACATGTTTCCTTATTCTGAGATTCCCAAGATTCCTTTTAACGACAGAATTGTACCTCACAATATGCCTAAAAATATCTGGATTACCGATACTACTTTCCGGGACGGTCAACAATCGAGGGCGCCCTATACCACGGAGCAGATTGTCACCATCTTTGACTATCTGCATAAATTGGGCGGCCCCAACGGTATGATACGTGCCAGTGAGTTTTTTCTGTACAGCAAGAAGGACAGGGATGCCGTGTACAAATGTATGGAGAGAGGCTATGAATTTCCCGAGGTTACCAGCTGGATACGTGCCAGTAAGGAGGATTTCAAGCTGGTAAAGGAAATCGGCATGAAAGAGACCGGTATTCTGGTAAGCTGTTCGGATTATCATATTTTCCTGAAATTAAAGATGACCAGACGTCAGGCCATGGAACACTATCTGAGTGTTATCAAGGAATGTCTGGAGGAAGGGATCAGTCCACGGTGTCATTTGGAGGATATTACCAGAGCTGATATATACGGTTATGTGGTGCCTTTCTGTCTGGAACTGATGAAGCTGATGGATGAGTATAAGATTCCTATCAAAATCCGTGCGTGCGACACCATGGGATACGGAGTCAACTATCCCGGCGCGGTAATTCCCAGAAGCGTACAAGGCATTATTTATGCCATTCATACACATGGAGGGGTTCCCCATGAGCTGATTGAATGGCACGGTCATAATGACTTTTATAAAGCGGTTTCCAATTCCACTACGGCATGGCTTTACGGCTGTTCCGGCATCAATACCTCATTGTTCGGAATCGGCGAGAGGACGGGCAATACGCCTCTGGAGGCAATGGTTTTCGAATATGCGCAGCTGAAGGGTGATCTGAACGGAATGGATACCACAGTGATCACTGAGCTTGCCGAGTATTACGAGAATGAGATCGGCTATCGGATTCCTCCCCGCACCCCCTTTGTGGGAAAGAATTTCAATGTGACCAGAGCCGGTATTCATGCAGACGGGCTGTTGAAAAATGAGGAGATTTACAATATATTTGATACGGAGAAATTCTTGAACCGTCCGGTGCTCTGTGCGGTTTCAAACACTTCGGGGCTTGCAGGCATTGCCCATTGGATCAATACCTATTATAAGCTGCGGGACGACAAACAGGTAGACAAGACTTCCGAGCTTGTAAGGGAGATCAAGAAGTGGGTGGATGAAGAGTATGCGGGCGGCCGTGTCACCGTCCTGACGGATGAGGAAATTGTGGCATGTCTGGAACGGATCTGCAGTGAGAAAGGCATTACCCTTGGTTAGAGCGCGGCTTATCGGCAGAATATGACGTCCTCTCCGGAAAGCATTTGGGATTGGGGGGATTCAATGTGCCGTAATTTGGCCGGAGGAATGTTTTTTAAAGTAGCTAAGAAGCAGATTAGTAACAGTTCAGACAGCCCCTCCCGCGAAGTCAGAATCGCATCTCTATGCGGTTTTGCGAGACAGATTATGGTTTGGCATAAAAGGAACGATTATTTGTGTTGAGTGGGGTTAAACGGGAAAGGCGTGTAAACGGAAATGGGAAAGTATGATGTAAAGCAGGAAGTGACGGATAAGTACTCCTTGCGCGGCCGGGTGTTCCATAAGCTGAGAGATGATATTTTAAGCGGCAAATATGAGGAACATGAGGAATTGAAAGAGGTGGCTATCGGTGAGGAACTGGGGGTCAGCCGTACTCCGGTGAGGGAGGCATTCCGGCAGCTGGAATTAGAGGGGCTGATTCAGATCATTCCAAACAAGGGCGCTTATGTGACCGGAATCACCGAAAAGGACGTAAAGGATATTTATATGATCCGGTCATTGCTGGAAGGGCTTTGTGCCAGATGGGCGACGGAGCATATCACTTCTGAGCAGATGGATGAGATGGAGGAGAATGTTTATCTGGCGGAGTTTCATGCGAAAAAGGGACATTTGGAGCAGTTGGCGGAGCTGGACAATCGTTTTCATGACATTATGTATGAGGCCTGTGACAGCAAGATGCTGGAGCATCAGCTGAAGGATTTCCATCAGTATGTGCTTCGGGTCAGAAAGAGAACTCTATCAAGTGCCAACAGGGGACCGAAATCCAACGAGGAACATAAACAGATTATGGAGGCCATAAAGGCTAAAAATGGCGATCTGGCAGAAAAGCTTGCCCACCAGCATATGATCAATGCCTATGACAACATGGTGAAAAACGGTCTGCACGAGGTTTATGAGAATCGTTGATAATTCATGGACTGTTTGTGCCCACTGCGTCGGCATGTCTGGAAGTTTGATCGTTTCGGGAGTCAGCCGGATACCTTTATTTCGCCGGCTTCATATATTCTATAAAAAGGAGATAAGACTATGGATAAAATTAAGATGACCACACCCCTTGTAGAGATGGATGGGGACGAGATGACCAGAATTCTCTGGCAGATGATCAAGGATGAGCTGCTGTTGCCTTACATAGATTTAAAGACGGAGTATTACGATCTGGGACTGGAGTATAGAAATGCAACCGACGATCAGGTTACGGTGGACTCGGCTAATGCAACCTTAAAGTATGGTGTTGCCGTAAAATGCGCCACCATCACTCCCAACGGCGCCAGAATGAAGGAATATGATCTGAAGGAAATGTGGAAGAGCCCTAACGGCACCATCCGCGCTATCCTTGACGGTACGGTTTTCCGCGCTCCGATCTTGGTAAAAGGGATTGTGCCTTATGTGAAGAACTGGACGAAGCCCATTACCATTGCCCGCCACGCCTATGGTGATGTGTATAAAAATACGGAGATGAAAGTTCCCGGTGCGGGAAAAGCGGAGCTGGTGTTCACTGCCGCCGACGGCACGGAGACCAGAGAGCTGATCCATACTTTTGACGGTGCGGGGATTCTTCAGGGCATTCACAATACGGAGAAATCCATATCCAGCTTTGCCAGAGCCTGCTTCGGTTATGCAGTGGATACCAAGCAGGATTTATGGTTCTCTACAAAGGATACCATCTCCAAAAAGTACGACCATACTTTTAAGGATATTTTTCAGGAGATTTACGATAAAGAGTTCAAGGCGAAGTTCGAAGAGCTTGGAATAGAATATTTTTACACTTTAATTGATGATGCGGTAGCCCGTGTGATTCGTTCCGAGGGAGGTTATATCTGGGCATGTAAGAATTATGACGGGGATGTAATGTCCGATATGGTAGCCACTGCATACGGCGATCTCTCCATGATGACCTCTGTGCTGGTATCCCCCAGCGGCGTCTACGAGTATGAGGCAGCCCACGGTACGGTGCAGCGTCATTACTATAAGCATTTGAAGGGGGAAGAGACCTCCACCAATTCTATCGCGACTATTTTTGCATGGACGGGGGCTCTGAGAAAGAGAGGAGAGCTGGACGGAAATAAGGAGCTTCAGGAATTTGCCGATAAGCTGGAGAGAGCCTGCATCAAGACCGTGGAGGACGGTAAAATGACCAAGAGCCTTTCCTTGATTTCCACCTGCGAGAATCCGGTGATATTGAACAGCCTTGATTTTATCAAGGCAATCCGGGAGACCTTGGAGGGACTGATGTAGGAATCCGGCTTCCGAAAGTTCTTTGTGAAGCAAAGTGCTTCATCGACATAAAAGCGCCGCAGGCAGCACTGTTCTCTGTGACGGAAAGATCTATTGTACAAGAAAAGGCATTTGGCGATATGGGATATCGTCAGATGCCTTTTTATGGTTACTCCGCAAGAATTTCCCATTCCTCGTATAATTTTGCCAGTTCTCCATGGTTTCGTTCTTGTTCTGCGGCCAGTTCTTGCAGCTTTACGGATTGAGTGGCAATGTAAGGGTCGGCCATTTCTTGGTCTAATTCTGTGTTGCGTGCTTCCAAAGCAGCAATTTTTTCCTCACATTTTTTCAGGTCATTCTCTTTTTTCCGGAGTCTCGCCTGTTCCTCCTTCTGTGCTTTCCAGTCCAGCTTTACCTCGGATTCGGTCTGGGCGGGAGAGGAGAGAGCGGCCTCTGGGGACGCGCCGGACGGGGAGGGTGCCATTGCGGCCATAACCGTATCACGCTTCTCCAGATAGTAATCGTAATTTCCTATATAATTGACGAAGCTATGGGCGGCCAGATCTAAAATGCGGTGTGCTGTCTTGTTGATAAAGTATCGGTCATGGGAGACATAGAGCACGGTTCCCTCATAATGGTTCAGGGCATCCTCCAAAATTTCCTTGGAGAGGATATCTAAGTGGTTGGTTGGCTCGTCCAATATCAGGAAGTTTGCGTTGCTTAACATTAGTTTTGCAAGGGAGACACGTCCCCGCTCGCCTCCGCTTAAGTCGTTTATCTTTTTAAATACGTCTTCCCCCGTATAGAGAAATGCGGCGAGGGTATTGCGTATCTCTGTATTGGTAAGGACAGGATAATCATCGGAGATTTCTTCAAAAAGCGTTTTTTCACCGTGGAGCACATGGTGTTCCTGATCGTAGTAGCCGATTTCCACTTTGGCGCCAAGGCGGAATATGCCGCTGTCTGCAGGAACGAGTTGGTTTAATATTTTTAAAAGCGTGGTTTTGCCGGTACCGTTGTCACCGATGACAGCCACATGTTCTCCCCGCTTTATCTCAAAATTAACATTTTGAAATAAAAGCTGGGAACCAAAGGATTTGCTCAGATTTTCCACAGTCAGAACATCATTTCCGCTGGTGACTCTGGGAGTGAGCTTCAAGCGCATATCGGTGCGGACTTCCTTGGGCTTTTCCAGCACATCCATTTTATCCAGCATTTTTTCGCGGCTTTCCGCACGCCGGATCGATTTTTCCCGGTTAAAAGATTTCAGCTTTTCAATGACTTCTTCCTGATGCTTGATTTCCCGTTGCTGGTTCAGATAAGCATTCATGGCGGCGGCCCGGAGCTGTTCTTTTTTTACGGCATAGTCGGAGTAGTTTCCCGTAAAGGTGGTAGCCTTCGTCTGATCGATTTCAATAATTTTGACGGCAATTCGGTCAAGGAAATACCGGTCATGGGAAACGATGATCACGGCACCCTTGTAATTTAAGAGATATGTCTCCAGCCACGCAATGGAATTCATATCCAAATGGTTAGTGGGCTCGTCCAATATGATGAGATCGGGCTTTTGCAACAGCAGCTTTCCTAATGCCACACGAGTTTTCTGTCCTCCGGAAAGGGTGGATACGGATTTTGTGAATTCCTCCTCCGTAAAGCCCAAGCCCTTTAGCACTCCTACAACCTCGCTTTTATAGGCATAGCCGTTCCCTGTCTCAAAGGCGTGGGTAAGAGAGCTGTATTGTCTCATCAGCTCTTCCAGTTCGGCGCCTTCTTTTGTCTGCATGGAGATTTCACAGGCGCGGATTCTTTCTTCCAAGGTAATCAGATCCTGCTTGACACTGAGAAGCTCGTCATATATGGTGTTAGAGGTATCTACGGCGCCGTTCTGTGCCAGATAGCCCATTGTTTTGTCTTTGGCAAGAGTGACCGAGCCGTCGTCGGCTTGGAGTTCCCCTATGATAATGCGTAGAAGCGTAGTCTTTCCTGCACCGTTGATGCCTACAATGGCAGCTTTCTCGTAATCTTCAATGTGAAAACTGATATGTTCCAGCACTTTACTTTCTAAAAATGCTTTGCAGATATTTTGACATGAAAGTATCATTTTGGCTTACTCCCATCCGTCTGCATAGGCAGACTTTCTATAAATCTTATTTTCCTGACGGTATGATTTTACCCTTTAGCTTTTTCAAAAACCTTCTGCTTATATGCTTGTCCGCTTCAAAGGGAAAGGGCAAACGGTAACATGCGTGAAAACACCTCGCGGCGACAGCGAGTGAACAGTAACATTCTATAGTTTACTTTATTCAAAATATCCTGTCAATTCATTGACAAACTTTTAACACGGTGTTATCATTATTTTATTACAAAAGTTATTTTCCCTGCTCCATTCGTCAGGTGTTTTCGTACTGTTTAATACGAAATACCGAGCCTGCAGTGCGGCTTACGTTTTCTTTGTTTGTATTTTATAAGGTTCATAGATCCTATGCACGCTAGGCAGTGGAGATATGGGGGTAATATAGTTCATTCGGGCAAATGGAGTAGTCGAAAATCGTACTTGTACGAATTTTCGACTGTTTGTTTTAGGGCATTTTTCATACACCCTCTTGCGGTGTGGAAGCTATAGATCATATGAAATTTATTGGAGGTAATACTCTTGGAAGAGAAAGGTATATCGCAGGTGGTGATCGGCCGTCTGCCCAGATACTTCAGGTATCTGGGAGAACTAAAGGATGAAGGCATTGAAAGGATCTCATCACAGGATCTAAGTGAGCTGATGAAGGTGACGGCTTCCCAAATACGGCAGGATTTTAATAATTTCGGCGGCTTTGGACAGCAGGGCTACGGGTATAATGTGGAGTATTTATACAATGAGATCGGCAAGATTTTAGGGCTTGACCGCAGGCACAATTTTATCATTATCGGTGCGGGAAATCTGGGTCAGGCGCTTGGAAACTATATTAATTTTGAGAGAAGAGGTTTCATTTTTAAAGGAATGTTCGACTGTAATCCTCAGCTGGCAGGCAAGGAAATCCGGGGTGTCAAAGTCATGTCCATGGAAAATCTGGAGCTTTTTTTGCGGGAGAATGACATAGATATTGCCGTGTTGACCATTCCCAAGGCGGGGGCTGTGGAGGTGGCCGAAAAATTAGTCCAAAACGGGGTTCGGGCAATCTGGAATTTTGCCCATGTGGATTTGAATGTGCCGAAGGGGATTCAAGTGGAAAACGTTCATCTCTCCGACAGTCTGATGAAGCTTTCCTATAATATCAGCCGGTACATGAAGGAGCAGGAAAATATATAAGGAATGAATTTTCAAACATGATCTAAGGCTGGAACAGGGTGTGGGGGACAGTCCGGATGTTTGACAGGAGGGGCTATGAAGCGTAAATCAGATAAAGAGAAAAGGGAGCTTTTTACGGCGGCTCTTCAGGGGAAAAATATTCCCATATTGACTTTGGACAATAAGTGGTATCGTTTGATGGATGCCGAGGCGCGGGAGGACGTCAAAGAGATCGAGGAAGAAATGAATGAGCTGCTAAAACGTCAGGGCAGGCTGAATACGGAGAGCAGAGATATCAAGAAGCTGAAAAAAAAGCTGATGAGCGAGATTGTTACCATGGTGGATGAAGCGGGGGATCATCCCACAAGTGCCCAGACAAAAAAAATCGAGCAGCATAAGAAGACCATTGAAGAGAGCAACGTGAAGCTGGAAGAGTATGAGGACGAGCTTCTGGATCTTCCGAAGCAGATTGATCAGTTGAATATCCGGCTGATGCTTGACACCATGGAATATTGTTATGCCCTTATGCAGGAAAATACGGAGCAGATTCAGGAGACAGCCAAGTGGGTGACTAAGATCCGGATTGAGCTGAAGAAACGTCTGATCAAAAAACAGGAGCTGGAACAGAAAAATCATGCCGTTTATTCTTATATGCATGATCTTCTGGGCGCGGACATTGCGGACATGTTTGACTTGGAATACAATCCGGAGGAGCAGCATCCTGTCATGCCGAAACAGGAGGATTCCCAAAAGCAGGAACAGGGTGAAAAAGCAGACAAGGAAGATAAGAGAGACAAGAACGAATGATTATGTATAGTAGAGGGCTGTCCGTATATGCAGGGCAGTCTTTTTGCTGTGCAGCCTATGGAAATCAGTCGTTTCAACGCATAGGTCGTCAAAATCGCGTCTTTATGCGATTTTGCGAGACATGCGGGTGCCAAAACGCATTCTTTCCGTGTTTTGTGTGCATTATTGTGACGGTTCAGTGACCTGTCTGAACAGTAACGTTTTCCGGAAGCAGCGGTACACTAAAGAACATGGAGGAAATGGCATATTGAAGAAAAGTCATATTGAAAAAAGTCATATTAAAGAAAAGGGCGCGATTGGAGAGAAGGATATGAAGGTTGATTATTTAGTTACCGCGGATGAAATGAAAGAATACGACAGCAATACCATAAACAGAATAGGGATACCGGGAATGGTGCTTATGGAGCGTGCCGCTCTGGCCGCTTTGGAGTTCATTTTGTCAAAACGGAAAGGGGGAACCGCGCTGGTTCTGGCAGGCATGGGCAACAACGGCGGCGACGGACTTGCACTGGCGCGCCTTCTCTCCGAAGCGGGCTGGCAGGTTGAGGTATGGCTTGTGGGGAATCCGGAAAAAGCCACCGGGCAATGGAATGCCCAAAGGCATATACTGGAAAGTTATCCGGTGAAATTCAGTAGCAATCCCGGACGGAATGAATATACTATTATGGTGGATGCCCTCTTTGGAGTGGGACTGTCCGGAGAAGTCAGCGGGGAGTATGGGCAGGCAATTGAAAAATTTCAGGAGACGGAAGGCTTTAAACTGGCGCTGGACATTCCCAGCGGTATTGACTCCGATACCGGAAAAGTATGGGGAGCTGCCGTAAGGGCGGATGCCACTGTCACTTTCGGATTTCGGAAGAGAGGGCTGGGACTGTTTCCGGGCTGTGAATATGCGGGAGAAGTCATATTGTCCCGAATCGGGATTACGGAACAAAGCTTTTTCGGCAGAGAGCCGGGGACATTTACGTATACGGAAGAACCGGAACGGCTGCTTCCGGACAGGGCCGGAGACGGCAACAAAGGCAGCTTCGGGAAGATATTGCTGGCGGCAGGAAGCGTAAATATGGCTGGAGCCGCAGTATTGGCGGCAAAAGCATCCTGCCGTATGGGAGCCGGTATGGTGAAAGTGATTACGCCGGAGGAAAACAGAGCCGTTTTGCAGACAGCGGTTCCGGAAGTCTTATTCGGGACATTGTGGGAGCTTGCGGAAGGCCTTGAATGGGCGGACGCGGTGGTAATCGGTCCGGGCATCGGAAAAAGCCAGTCCTCCTGCAGTAATCTGTACCAAGTGTTAAAGTACGGGAAGAAACCTCTGGTGATTGATGCGGACGGGCTGAATCTGATCGCGGAAGACAAGGAATTACAGCGGCTCTTGACAGAGCAGGGAGAGACGGGGAGGAAGATTGTGCTGACACCCCATGTAGGAGAACTATCCCGATTGGCAGGAATGTCCGTTCAGAAGCTGAAATCATCCCTGCTAACGGCCGGAACAGAACTGGCCAAACGGTTTCATGTGATTGTCACGGCAAAGGATGCCAGAACATTTGTCTGCAGGGAAAGCGGTCCGGCCTATCTGAACCTCTGCGGAAACAGCGGCATGGCTACGGCAGGAAGCGGAGATGTGCTGGCCGGAATCACAGGTACGCTGCTGGCCCAGACGGAGGACGCTTTCGAGGCGGCATCTCTGGCGGTCTATGTCCATGGCAGAGCGGGTGACAAGGCTGCTGCCCAAAGGGGACTGCGTGGATGCATGGCAGGTGATATTGCGGATGCTCTGGGAAAGTGAAGGGCAGTGCAGCTTCGGGGACAGAATGCAAAGGAAGGAAAGATACGAGAATGAAACGAATCGAAAACCTGAACGGTTACCAAAGAGGATATGCGGAAGTGGACTTGGATGCCATCGTTTTTAATATGAGGAGCATGAAGCAGAACATTGCTCCCGGGACAAAAATGATCGGCGTCATCAAGACGGACGGCTACGGACACGGCAGCGTGCCCATTGCGGAAAGCTTGGAGCCGTTGGATTTTTTGTTTGGATTTGCGGTGGCAACTCCGGAGGAAGCCCATAGTCTGCGGCAGGCCGGCATCAAAAAGCCCATACTTATTTTAGGGTACACCTTTCCCTATTGCTATGAGCAGCTGGCGGAAGAGGAACTGCGGCCGGCAGTATTTCGCAGGGATACCATTCCTTTGCTGCAGAAAGCGGCAGAACGTGTGGGGAAGCCTGTGCGGGTGCATGTGAAGGTGGATACGGGAATGAACCGCATCGGCATTGCGCCTGACGAGGAGGGCTTGAGATTTATGGAAGCTCTCGTGGAGCGGGACGGAATTATAATCGAAGGGATGTTTACCCATTTTGCCCGGGCGGACGAATCCGACAAGACCCATGCCATAGAGCAGCTGGAGAGCTTTCAAGCTTTTACCCGAATGACAGAGCAGAGGCTGGGGGTGGAGATTCCCATAAAGCATTGCTCCAACAGCGCGGGGATTCTGGAACTGCCTCAGGCAAATATGGATGCGGTCAGGGCGGGAATCACTCTTTACGGGCTGTATCCGTCGGATGAGGTGGGCAGACAGACGGTGCCCTTAAAGCCTGCCATGTCGCTGTACAGCCATTTGGTCTGTGTGAAAACGCTTCCCAAGGGACAGTCCGTGAGCTACGGGGGCACGTTTACCGCCGATGAGGATATGCGCATTGCCACGATACCCGTAGGATACGGGGACGGCTATCCCAGAAGCCTGTCGGGCAAAGGGTATGTGCTGATTCATGGGAAAAAGGCGCCTGTTTTAGGGCGGGTGTGTATGGATCAGTTTATGGTGGATGTAAGTCATATCCCCGAGGCAGTGGAAGGAGACAGGGCAGTTCTTTTGGGTTCGGAAGGTGAAGAACGGATCCCTGCGGAGCTGCTGGGAGAAATATCGGGGAGGTTTCATTATGAGCTGGTCTGCGACATAGGAAAACGCATTCCCAGAATTTATCGAAAACAAGGGGAACTGTTTGTAGAAAGCAGTGAATAGCCTCCCCAAAAGTGTCTATACTACCGTACATAGATGAAAACACGTCAGTGTAAGATGGAGGCAGTATGAGAAGAGGAGATGTATATTATGCAGATTTGAGGCCTGTTGTAGGGTCCGAACAAGGGGGAATCAGACCGGTTCTGATCGTTCAGAATGATATAGGAAATAAACACAGCCCTACGATTATCTGCGCAGCCATTACTTCAAAGATGAATAAGGCGAAGCTTCCCACCCACATAGAGCTGAATGCTTCCCTTTACGATATGGATAAGGATTCGGTGGTTTTGCTGGAGCAGCTGCGTACCATAGATAAGAAGCGTCTGAAGGATAAGGTGTGTCATTTGGACGGCGATATCATGAAAAAAGTAGACAGAGCGCTGATGATCAGTCTGGAACTGGATACATAAAAAATATTGTCCTCAGATAATGCGAAAAGGGATGAGATATGCAGTTCTTGACGAATAGTAATCAAAATGGTATATTTAGGAATGTTATCAAACAAAGGAAGGAAGAAAGAGGAACGGATTTATGGATGACGACGGACCCACTGCCAGTATAATTGTATTTATAGTTTTATTGTTTGTGGATATGTTTTTTTATGGTTTCGGTGCCGCGATCACGGCGTTGAATGTCAAAGAGATAGAGAGGCGGGCGCAGGAGGACAGAGATAAAAAATCTCTCCGGCTGGAAAAGATTATCGGAAATCCCACCGAATATGTGAATACGGTGCAGCTGATCACTACTTTGATTAATGTGATTCTCGGAGCGGTGCATCTCAGCACCATGCTGGGGATTATGTCGCGGTGGCTGGCTGCTTTGGCGGAGAGACAGCTGAAGCTGGATTGGCTGCCTGCCGGAGCGGTTATGGTTCTGGCAGCAATTTTATCAACGATTCTGCTGCTGTACATAGTATTGACTCTTGGGGTACTGCTGCCTAAAAAGGTAGCGGCAAGAATCCCCGAACGCTGGGCATATACCTGTATTACACCGGTATTTTTCGTGACCAAGCTTCTGATGCCCTTTACGGGGCTTGTGACGGTGACCACCGGGGCAATCCTGAGGCTGTTCGGCATCAAAGACCATTTGGGTGAAGCGGATGTAACGGAGGAAGAGATCATCCATATGGTCAATGAAGGTCATGAACAAGGCGTGATTCAGGCCAGCGAGGCGGAGATGATCACGAATATCTTTGAGTTTGGGGATAAGGAAGCACAGGATATTATGACCCACAGGAACAATGTGATTGCCATTGATGCGGATATGGTGCTTGGCGATGCCATCACTTTTATGCTGAAAGGCAAGAACAGCAGATATCCTGTCTATGAGGAGAACATTGACCATATCATCGGAATTCTCCACTTAAAAGATGCCATGCGGTTCCATGCGGACGGGGAAAAAATGAACTGCCCCCTGAGAGAGCTGGAGGGACTGCTGCGGGAGGCCTGCTTTGTGCCTCAGACGAAGAATATCGATGAGCTGTTCCGGGAGATGCAGGCGGATAAGCTGCAGATGGTCATTGTCGTGGATGAGTACGGACAGACCGACGGGCTTTTGGCCATGGAAGATATTCTGGAGGAAATCGTAGGGAATATTCTGGATGAGTACGACGAAGACAAGGAATACATTGAGGAAAAGGGGAACGACGAATATGTGATTGAGGGCAAGACGCCTCTGGAAGAGCTGGAGGAATGCTTCGGTATTTCCTTTGAGGATGAGGAGTTTGATACCATGAACGGTTTCCTGATTTCCAGAATGGATAGGATTCCCGAGCCTGACGAACAGTTTGACGTGGATTATAAGGGATATAATTTTAAGATTCTGTCCGTGGAAAACAAGATGATCCAGAGTGTTCTGGTGACCAGACTTGCGGAGCCGGAGGAATCGGAGGAAAACGATTCTGCCAAAGAGGGCGAATCAGACCTTGATGAAAACAATAAAAAATGATATGCTACAACAGACGGTGCGGGAAAACTCCGGTATTGCGGCGTTTTCCCGTAAAGGGTTCGTCCGGCGGAAGCCGGCGCGGAAGATTACAGTAAGAAAATATAGGAAAAAGGAGTATTGTGTTATGTCAGGACATTCAAAATTTGCGAATATTAAGCATAAAAAGGAAAAAAACGATGCCGCAAAGGGTAAAATATTTACCATCATCGGGAGAGAGATTGCGGTTGCCGTAAAGGAAGGCGGCCCGGATCCCAGCAATAATTTTAAGCTTGCCACCGTGATTGCCAAGGCTAAGGCAAACAATATGCCCAATGATACTATTGAGAGAGGTATAAAGAAGGCGGCCGGAGACGTGGGAAATGTCAATTATGAGTATATGACATACGAAGGGTACGGCCCCAACGGCATTGCGATTATTGTAGATACGCTGACGGACAATAAAAACCGTACCGCGGCCAATGTGAGGAGCGCCTTTACCAAGGGTCAGGGAAACATCGGTACTCCCGGATGCGTTTCCTTTATGTTTGACAAAAAGGGGCAGATTATCATCGACAAGGAAGAGTGTGATATGGATGCGGACGATCTGATGATGACGGCATTGGATGCGGGCGCAGAAGACTTTAACGAGGAAGAGGACAGCTTTGAGATATTGACCGATCCCGACGGCTTCGAGGATGTGCGGAAGGCATTAGAAGAAGCGGGTATTCCTATGATGAGTGCGGAAGTCACCATGATTCCCCAAAATTATGTGGCATTGACAGATGAGACTGCCGTTAAGAATCTCCAGAGAACGCTTGATATGCTGGAAGACGATGATGACGTTCAGGCGGTTTATCACAATTGGGACGAGTAGGTTTTTTATCCTGATTCGAGATTCCGCCGAGCGGAATCATAGAGGTTAGCAGGAAAGGAAGGAATGTATGGACAAGCTGGCTATTGTGGTTCCTTGTTATAACGAGGAGGAGGTCTTGAAGATCGCTTCCAAGGCACTGAGAGAAGTGCTTTCCGATTTGGTTCAAAAAGGAAAAGTTGCGGAAGACAGTTTTATACTTTTTGTCAATGACGGAAGCAGGGACCGCACATGGGAACTGATAGAAGAAGAGCATGAAGCCTATCCCGTTCAGGTTCACGGCGTAAAGCTTGCGGGAAATGTGGGGCACCAGTTTGCATTGACGGCAGGACTGCTTACGGCAAAGGACATGAGCGATCTTACCATTTCCATAGATGCAGACCTTCAGGATGACGTGGCGGTCATTGAGGAAATGGTGGATAAATTTCACGAGGGAAACGATATCGTTTACGGCGTCAGGAAGGAACGCAAGACGGATACCTTCTTTAAGAGAACCACGGCTCAGGCGTTTTATAAGCTTATGAGCCTGATGGGAGTGAAAACGGTATATAATCATGCGGATTTCCGTCTTATGTCAAAGCGTGCGGTGGAAGAGTTTTCGAAATACAGGGAGACGAATCTTTTCCTGCGGGGCATGATGCCCTTGATCGGATACCGGACGGACAATGTGTATTATGACCGGAAAGAGCGTGTGGCAGGAGAGTCAAAATACCCCTTGAAAAAGATGATGGCGCTTGCCTTTAACGGAATTTCCTCCTTCAGCGTGAAACCCATCAGCCTGATATTGGGGATTGGGATGTTTATTATTTTTGCGGCTGTTCTGGCAGCAGTATATGCTTTTGTCTCCTATTTTACCGGCCATGTGGTTCCCGGCTGGACATCCATGATTTTGTCCATTTGGTTTCTGGGAGGGCTGCAGCTTCTGGCTATCGGCCTTGTGGGACAGTATATCGGTAAAATTTACATCGAAGTGAAGCAGAGACCCCGTTACAATATTGAAAAGATTGTGTGACACAAAGGATTATATTTGAATGACTTGGAAAAAAAATGCATTTAGTTGTCTGATGTGGGTTCTTTATCTGCTCATAACCGGGACTGCTATGATTTTCACAGGAAGGGTAATCTGCGATTCTTTAGAGCTGGCGGAATACTTTGAAATTGCCATACCGGCGGTTTATCTGCTGTTTACAGGCGTTATCGTACTGGGGCTGCGTTGGATGGCGGTAAAATTGGACGTCAGGTTCCAAGGTGCGGGAGGGGGACTGCTGTGGTTGGAAGGGGGAGCGGTTCTTGCTCTTTTTGCCATGGGGTTGTTTCTTCGGAGGGTCTGTCTGCAAGGAGCTTCTGTTCCTATGCCCGATGAGTCCGTATATCTGCAGCTGGCGTATATATCTGCGGAGGGACAGGAGATCCCTCCCTTTTCCCATGGAGCGGTTTACCTCTATGTCAGGGCGCTGCGCCTGTGCTTTTTGTTACTGGGGAATAAGGCTGCTGCGGCCGTTTGGTTTCAGATTGCATTTCAGATGTGCGGGGCATTGATACTCTATTTTGCGGTGCGGAAACTGGCAGGTAAGTTTCCTGCCGTGACCATGACGGCCTTTTTTATGCTCACTCCCTATATGGTGGAAAAATCGCTGGAACTTTCTCCGGAGATGTTGTATTTCTTTCTGTTTTCACTGGCGCTGTTATGGATTTCCCAAGGTGTAAAAGGTGCCTTCGGCTGGGGCTTTTGGCTGGCGGCCGGTGTAATGGCCGGTGTATTGTGTTATCTGGACGTGGCAGGCTTTTTGCTTTTACCCGTAACGGCCGGTGCCATCGCCATGAGAAGATCTTCCGGCGGGAGGAAGATAGCAGCAGGAATATCGGGGACTCTGGCGGGATTTCTGCTGGGGGCGGCGGTCTGCATTTTTGTCGATATGATGTACAGCGGCAAGCCGGTTCTCGGTATTATCAATGCTTGGGTGAAATTATATCTGTGGAGTAATCCTCAGCTTTCCGTGACGGTTTCCGGTTTCGGCATGGTTTGGATGATTGCCGTAATCCTCAGCTTTATGGCATGGGGGTTTTTCAGCTTTTGGAACAGAAAAGGTGAAGAAAGCTTTTCGGTGTGGATTTTTTCTCTGGGAATGGCGGCTCTTCTGCAGGTCATGGGGATGTTTACGGACGAGATGAACGGGTTCTGTTATATTTTCTTTTTCGGCACGGTTTTGGCCGGACTGGGAATCCGGGAAAGCATAGCGGTCTTTTCAACGGAAAAATCCGGCGAATTCGGGAAGGTGGATCATGCTCTTGAGACAGCGGAGTATGCAGAACAGGAGGAGCGAGAGGAAAGGCAGATTTCAGGGGAGGAGGCAGACACAGTGGAAGAGAATTTCAGAGCGGAAAACGGAGAAGGCACGGAAGAAAGAGCGGCGCAGGAGGAAACCATAATAGATGCGGAGGAAGCCGTATGGTCGGAAGCTCCGCCGTGGGCGAAGCCCTCGGCACGGACGGAAGCGTCTTCGGAGAAAAAGGCGGGGAAGCCGGAAGAAAAGCCGCAAGGGAAACGCAAGGTTGAATTTATTGAAAATCCTCTGCCCTTGCCAAAAAAGCATAAGAAGCGCGTTATGGATTACAAGCTGGATTCCGAGAGGAATCTGAACGGTTATGATATTTATGTGCCCGATGACGATGACTTTGACTATTGACGGACTTTTTTGTCCGGCAGGCTTAACGTTTCCGGAAAGGGCGGTCGATTACGCGAATTTTCTACATAAAAACGGGAATGATAAGAGAGCGATCCTTGGTGGGTTGCTCTTAATTTTATGTCTGGGAAAGGAACAGGAGCCAATGGCAGAGGAAAAGAAAAAAGACAAGCTGGAAATAGAGGAAAAGAAGGACGAACGCATTGAGAAAACCGGTCAGATGGAGCTGAACGAGAACGGCAAAATGGAGGATATTCATTTGATTTCTATTATAGGAGAGATAGAAGGACACGAAAATCTCTCCAACAATTCCAAAACCACTAAGTATGAACATATCCTGCCCAGTCTGGCGGCCATAGAGGACAGTAAGGATATTCAGGGCGTACTGGTGCTGATCAATACCATGGGAGGGGATGTGGAGGCGGGCCTTGCCATAGCGGAAATGATCGCGTCCCTGAGCAAACCTACGGTTTCGCTTGTTTTGGGAGGCAGCCATTCCATTGGCGTACCCATTGCGGTCAGCACCGACTACTCTTTTATCGTGCCCACGGGAACTATGGTCATTCATCCGGTGAGAATGAACGGGACGGTGATCGGAGTTCCACAGACCTTCGAGTATTTTAAATTGATTCAGGACCGCATTACAAGCTTTGTCTGTAATCACTGCAAAGCAAATAAACAGGTGTATGAGGAATTGATGACGGAGACGGGAATCCTGACCAAGGATGTGGGAACCATTCTGGTGGGGGAGGATGCGGTAAAATACGGGATTATTGACGAGGTAGGCGGAATAGACAAAGCCATTGCCAAGCTCCACGGGCTGATATCTCACAAATCAGCCGACGGGAACGAATGAGGAAATTGTCTGTGGTATAAAACAAGCGTCCACCCTGTGGGGCAGCGGCTGGTAAAAGGGCATATTCAGGCGGTTTATAAGGGGCATGGCTGGGCGGTTGTGCCATTGCTTCTATTTAGAGGGTGACAAGCACACATAAAAATGGTATAATCTCAACAGCATGATTATGAGATTATGAGAAGTGAGGTTGGATGAGATGGCTTCGTCTAATAGAGCATCATCTTCAAATAGAAGGTCGTCAGGGACAACGTCCCGAAAAACAACACGTACAACATCCCGTTCGAAAAAAGCGGATGCGGCGCGGGAGGCACAGGACAGTGCGCTGTTTCACGAGATAGGCTTGATTGTTTTATTTATTGCAATGGTTCTTTTGTTTTGCTGTAATTTTGGTATTATAGGCCCTGTGGGCGATGCCGTCAGCGGGGTATTATTTGGTTTATTCGGATTGATTGCTTATGTGCTGCCGCTGCTGATATTTCTCGCGGCTTCCTTTTGGTTTGCAAATGAAGGCAACCCCAACGCCTTGCGTAAGCTGATTTCCGGGATTGTGCTCTGTATTATGCTGGGTGTGCTGTGTGATCTGTTTGCAAAAGGCGCAGGCACCTTGGAGGCATACAGCATAAAGACCATTTATGAGAACAGCCGCGACGGCAAGACTGGGGGCGGAGTGCTTTCCGGCAGTATCAGCTATCTGCTGCAGCATTATCTGGAGACTATAGGAACGGTGCTGGTAGTGCTTCTGTGCTCCGTGGTCAGTCTGATTCTGCTTACGGAGAAGTCCTTGCTCAGCAGTGTGAAGAAAGGCGGCAGCCGCGTCCGGGAGCTTTCCAGAGAGGATGCCCAGCGCCGCAGAGAGATGAACCGCCGCCGCAGGGAGGAACAGGAGGAACTGCGTGCCAGAAGAGAAGAGGAACGTGCCAGAAGGGAAGAAGAGCGGCGATTAAGAGCCGAAGAGAAAGAAAACGAAAAGATTCTCCGCATGGAAAAAAAGGTTTCCGGTGTTATGATGGATACGGCTCTTCCCAGACCTTCCGAGGAGCGGCGCAGTGATGATGTCCATGAAATTATTTATACCGAGGAATCGTTCGAAGAGGATAGTTATACGGAAGAGCCTGCGGAGGCGCTGCCTATAGAGGAAGAGCCGGAAGAAAGCGTACAGACACCCGTTTTTGATTTTGACAGAATACGGATCAGAACCATGCATCAAGTCCGCCTGAACGAGGAAATGTACACGAATGAAATCCGTCAGGATTATGAAGAACCGGAAGCAGTGCGGATCCCGGAACCGGATCCCGATTTCGGGATACTGCCCGAAGAAACGTTTATTCCGGAAGAAGCCGGAACCGTCGAACCGGACGTCTCTTCCGAACCTGTGTACGAACCGGAAGCAATGCCGGCACAGGCTGCCGGACAGCTGCCTATGGCTTCGGCATATGCGGAGCCGGCGGAGGATCAGGACATTCGGATACATAAAGAAGGCGTGGACGAGCCGTCCCGGTTTTCCACCGAAAGACAGAGGCCCGTGGCCAGACTGGGGCCGGAGGAGAACAGTGTGGAGCCGGGTATCCAGAAGGAGGTCAATCAGGCGGAGAAGCAGATCCCGAAGAAATATATGTTTCCTTCCATAAAATTACTGCAAAAGGGTGTGGCTGTGTCGGCGGACACCACACAGGAGTTAAAGGACACAGCCATGCATCTCCAACAGACTTTAAGTACCTTTGGCGTCAGAGTTACCATTACGGATATCAGTCAGGGTCCCAGCGTGACAAGGTATGAGCTTCAGCCGGAGCAAGGGGTCAAGGTCTCTAAGATCGTAGGACTTTCGGATGATATCAAGCTGAATCTGGCGGCTACGGATATCCGAATCGAGGCTCCCATTCCCGGGAAAGCGGCAATCGGTATCGAAGTGCCCAACAAGGAAACCATGCCGGTGGCTCTCCGTGATTTGATGGAAAATAAAGAATTTAAAGATTTCCCGTCCAATATCGCATTTGCGGTGGGAAAAGATATTGCGGGACAGGTTGTGGTAACGGACATTGCAAAGATGCCCCATATGCTGATTGCCGGAGCTACCGGTTCCGGAAAATCGGTCTGCATCAATACTTTGATCATGAGCATCCTTTATAAGGCTCATCCTGACGATGTGAAATTGATTATGGTAGACCCTAAGGTAGTCGAGCTCAGTGTTTATAACGGAATTCCTCATCTATTGATTCCCGTGGTGACAGATCCCAAGAAGGCTTCCGCGGCGCTTCACTGGGGAGTATCGGAAATGGAAGAGCGATACCGCAAGTTTGCGGATTACAATGTCCGTGACCTAAAGGGATATAATAAAAAAGTGGAATCCATGAAAGAGGGCGGACAGGAGGATGCGCCCAAGAAGATGCCGCAGATTGTCATTATAGTGGACGAGCTTGCGGATCTGATGATGGTCTGTCCCGGGGAGGTGGAGGAGTCCATCTGCCGTCTGGCACAGTTGGCCAGAGCCGCAGGCATTCATTTGATCATAGCTACACAGCGTCCCAGTGTGGATGTCATCACGGGCTTGATTAAGGCAAACATGCCCAGCCGTATCGCTTTTTCCGTTTCCAGCGGTGTGGATTCCCGTACCATTCTTGATATGAACGGCGCCGAAAAGCTTCTGGGAAAGGGGGATATGCTTTTCTATCCTCAGGGATACAGTAAACCGGCCCGTGTACAGGGGGCATTTGTATCCGACAAAGAGGTGTCGGATGTGGTGGATTTCCTGAAAAACCAGACATTGGGAAATACATATGCGCCGGAAGTCGAAGAGAAAATCAAGAGCATCGGGTCAGGTGCGGGAAGCGGCGGTTCTTCCGACGGCGGCAGCGAACTTGACGAGTTGTTTGAAAAGGCAGGAAGGTTTCTCATCGAAAAGGACAAGGCTTCCATCGGTATGCTGCAGCGTTTGTTAAAGATCGGTTTTAACAGGGCGGCAAGAATTATGGATCAGCTTTGTGAATATGGTGTGGTTGGTGAGGAAGAAGGCACGAAACCCAGAAAGATTCTGATGAGTCCGGAGCAGTTTGAACAGCTTCTGGAGGAGCAGATATAGACCGAGGGCAGTTTGAACAGCTTCCGGAGGAGCAGATATAGACCGAAGATAGTTTGGACAGAAAGGATATTTTTTTATGAAGTCAGATATTGAAATTGCACAGGAAGCGGTGTTAGAGCCGATTACCATGGTGGCGGAAAAGCTGGATATGACGCAGGAGGATTTGGAGCTTTACGGAAAATATAAGGCGAAAATATCCGATGAGTACATAGAAAGCCTGAAAGATAAACGGGACGGAAAGCTGATTCTGGTGACGGCCATCAACCCTACACCTGCGGGAGAGGGCAAGACTACCGTAAGCGTCGGTCTGGGGCAGGCCTTTGATAAGCTGGGGAAAAAGGCGGTGGTAGCCTTGAGAGAGCCGTCTCTGGGTCCTTGCTTCGGCATTAAGGGAGGGGCGGCAGGGGGCGGCCGCGCGCAGGTAGTTCCCATGGAAGATTTGAATCTGCATTTCACAGGAGATTTCCATGCTGTCACATCAGCAAATAATCTGCTGGCGGCATTGATTGACAATCATATTCATCAGGGAAATGAGCTGCAGATAGATACCCGGCAGATTGTGTGGAAACGCTGCGAGGATATGAACGACCGTGCCTTAAGGAATATTGTGGTCGGTCTGGGCGGTAAAATCGACGGATTTGTCCGGGAAGATCATTTCGTTATTACGGTTGCCAGCGAAATCATGGCTATTCTCTGTCTTGCGGAGGATATGAAAGATTTGAAGGAGAGACTGGGCCGTATCATTGTGGCATATAATTATGGGGGAGAACCTGTGACGGCGGCGGATCTTCAGGCAGTGGGTGCCATGGCGGCATTGTTAAAGGACGCAATGAAGCCCAATCTGGTTCAGACGCTGGAACATACCCCTGCGCTTATTCACGGAGGGCCTTTTGCCAATATTGCCCACGGCTGCAATTCCGTGCGCGCTACGAGAACCGCATTAAAGCTGGCGGATTACTGTATTACGGAGGCGGGCTTTGGCGCGGATCTTGGTGCGGAGAAATTTTTTGATATCAAATGCCGTATGGCCGGATTAAAGCCTGATGCAGTGGTTTTGGTGGCAACGATCCGGGCGTTGAAATATAACGGTGGTGTGCCCAAAGCGGAGCTTAACGGCGAGAATCTGGAAGCTTTGAAAAAGGGAATCGTAAATTTGGAGAAGCATGTGGAAAATCTGCAAAAATACGAGGTTCCTGTAGTGGTTACTCTGAATTCTTTTGTGACGGATACGGAGGCTGAGGTTCGTTTTGTGAGAGAATTCTGCGAGCAGAGAGGCTGTGATTTTGCCGTTTCCCAAGTATGGGAAAAAGGCGGTGAGGGCGGTGTTGCTTTGGCTCGTAAGGTGATAGAGACTTTGGAAAATAAGGAAAGCCATTTCCGTGTACTGTACGATGATTCCGCCGCTTTAGAGGAAAAAATTGCCATTGTGGCGAAAGAAATATACGGCGCTTCCGGAGTGAACTATACCGCGGCGGCGAAAAAGCAGCTGCAGAAGCTCACACAGCTGGGATTTGGCGGGCTGCCGGTCTGCATGGCGAAAAACCAATATTCTTTGTCTGATAATCCTGCTCTTCTGGGGAGGCCGGAAGGATTCGAAATGAATGTGAGAGAGGTTTATGTCTCGGCGGGAGCGGGATTTGTGGTGGTCTTGACGGGCGATGTGATGACTATGCCCGGACTGCCGAAGCGGCCTGCGGCATTTCGGGTCGATGTCAATGAAAAAGGTGTGATAACAGGATTGTTTTAGGTAACGGTTCACACGCAGGCACCGCGGAGTGAACGGAAACATATTGTGGACTTTCACAAGAGAAAAGAGGCGTAAGCTATGAAGTGTCCCAACTGTGGAGCGGAAATGGCAGATGAAACTCTGTATTGTGAGCATTGTGGCGAAGATATCCATATCGTTCCTGATTTTGATCCGGAATTGGAGCAGGATATGGAGCGGACGATCAGCGGTATGCTGGAGGATATCGATGAGCAGGGCGAACGGAAGGAACCGGAGGAGCCGGAGGAGCAAGTCCCTTCCGGACGCAGAAACTTCTGGAAGCTGTGTGCGGTGTGTGTGGCAATATTGGCAGTTGCCGTTGCTGCGTGTATTCTTTTCATATATCATTATAACTCTTTTGAATGGCAGGTAGAGAGGGGACAGGAATATGTAGAGAGACAGCGGTATGACAAGGCAATCGGCTGTTACAGCCGTGCATTGGAGCTGGATGAAAACAATATAGAATTAAAATTTAGTTTGGCGGAAGTATACTTTCTGAAAAACAATAAAATTGAATACGAATACCTTCTGCGGGAGATTGCAAGAGATCCCAATGCCAGCGGGGAACAGTTGGAACGCGCTTACGGGAAATTGATTGCCATTTACAGCGCAAGGGAAGATTATCAGACTATAAATGACCTGCTCCTTGCCAGCGAAAACGAGAACTTGATTTCCACTTACCAGAAATATCTAGCGAGGCAGCCGGAATTCAGCATTAAGCCGGGATACTACACAACCATCCAGCCATTGAAGCTGTCCGCTTCCGGCAGCGGGAAGATTTATTATACGCTGGACGGCAGTGAACCCAGTGCGGAGAGTACTCCCTATACGGCTCCCATTATTTTGGAGGACGGCGATTACATTGTCAAGGCGTTGTTCATCAATGACAACGGTATTGTCAGCGAGACGATATCGGGGGAGTTTCATGTGGAGATTGACGAGATTCCCGCACCGGAGGTCAATTTGTTCAGCGGAGACTATAATTTCCCTATGGATATCGAGGTGCTCAGCGATACGGAAGAGGTATATTATACCACCGACGGTTCCACACCCACATATTCATCGCAGGTATATTCCGGGCCGATTCCGCTGCCTCTGGGCAGAAGCGATTTTAAATTTGCCAAGATTGAGAACGGGATTACGGGCAATGTGACGGAGCGGAGTTACCAGTTGACCATGAACACGGATTTTACCCCCCAGCAGGCAGAGAGTTCCATTATGGAATATGCCATGAGCATCGGAAAAGTATATGATGCGGACGGGCATTTTGACGAATCCGGAGACCGCTATCAATATCAATACCAATATGTCAGAAATATAAACAGGATAGATGATTTTTATGTTCTTTCGGAGATTTACTGCGGGGCGGACGGCAGTTTAACAAAGACCGGAAATGATTTTGCAGTAAATGCGTACACGGGGGCGATGTTCAAGCTTCAGCGGGATCGTTACGACAGGCTTAGCCTCACGGAAATAGTGATAGAATATCCAATAGCAGACGACTCTGAGGATGACGATTCCGAGGATGAGGAATAGAGAGGTGGAAACGATATGTATAAAATTGTGAAAAAAAGTGAGCTTACCACAAATATTTACCTGATGGAGGTAGAGGCTGGGAGAGTAGCAAAGCGGTGTATGCCCGGTCAGTTTGTCATTGTCAGGATGGATGATGAAGGAGAGAGGATTCCTTTGACCATCTGTGATTATGATCGGGAAAAGGGTACTGTGACCATTGTTTTCCAGAGTGTGGGAGCCGGTACAAAATTGATGGCGGATTTAAGTGAAGGAGACTCTTTCCGGGATTTTGCAGGTCCTTTGGGGCGTCCATCGGAATTGGTGGAGGAGGAACCCGAGAGCCTGAAGCAGAAAAAGATTCTGTTTGTGGCGGGCGGTGTAGGTGCGGCTCCCGTATATCCTCAGGTAAAGTGGCTTCATGAGAACGGCGTGGCGGCGGATGTCATTGTGGGAAGCAAAACAAAAGATCTGTTGATTTTAGAGAAAGAGATGGAGGCCGTTGCCGGAAATCTCTATGTGACTACGGACGATGGTTCTTACGGCAGGAGCGGTATGGTGACGCAGACCGTCAAAGATTTGGTGGCAGAGGGAAAACAGTATGATGTGTGTATTGCCATCGGACCTATGATTATGATGAAATTTGTCTGCCTGCTGACCAAGGAGCTGGGGATTCCCACCGTTGTCAGTCTGAATCCTATTATGGTGGACGGCACCGGAATGTGCGGCGCTTGCCGTGTGACGGTGGACGGGCAGGTTAAATTTGCCTGTGTGGACGGTCCTGAATTTGACGGCCATGCAGTGAACTTTGATGAGGCTATGAGACGCCAGCAGATCTATAAGACGGCGGAAGGCAGAGCAATGCTGAAGCTGGAGGAGGGAGATACCCACCACGGCGGCTGCGGGAACTGCTAAAGGCTTTTGATTTGCCATGGCATCTGTTTCTCCTGTGTAATGGAGATGAAGCAGTGTCATTAACCTGAGTCTTCCATATTTGAAATCAGTTGTAAAATAATATGATTTATTATCACTTTCCGATATAGATAGTTGTGTTGATTCTTTAAACTATGGTATTGCATGGGAAGGTGTCCATCGTGAGGTGGAATCTGAAGGAAGTCGGTGCTGATTCTTTAAATTATGGAATTTATAGGAAGAGCTATTGGATGTGGGACGTGTGTTCATGCTATTTGTATAATTCTGACGGAAAATCAGCCAAGACGTCAAGGGAGAGGGAAATTTTGGGAGACTATCAATGTAACGGTTCAGACAACCCCTCCCGCGAAGCCAAAATCGCGTCTCTATGCGATTTCGCGAGACAATAAAAGAACGGAGGAAAATGATAAGTGGATGTATTGACAAAGGTTCCTGTGAGAGAGCAGGATGCGAAAGAGCGCGCCGCCAATTTTGACGAAGTGTGCTTGGGGTACAATAAAGAAGAAGCAATGAATGAGGCGGCGAGATGTATTAACTGTAAGAATGCACAGTGTATTAAGGGATGTCCCGTTGCCATTGATATTCCCGCTTTTATAGAGCAGGTGAAAGACGGTAATATAGAGGAGGCATACCAGATTATCAGTAAGGCCAGCGCACTGCCTGCAGTCTGCGGACGTGTGTGCCCTCAAGAGAGCCAGTGTGAGGGAAAATGCATCAGGGGTATCAAAGGGGATCCTATTTCCATCGGTAAGCTGGAGCGGTTCGTAGCCGATTGGGCAAGGGAAAATGATATTAAACCTACGGGGGCGGCGGAAAAGAAGGGGCAGAAGGTTGCGGTAATCGGTTCCGGCCCGGCAGGTCTGACCTGCGCCGGAGATCTGGCGAAGATGGGGTATGACGTAACTATCTTTGAGGCGCTGCACGAGCCGGGAGGGGTGCTTGTATATGGTATTCCCGAGTTCCGTCTGCCCAAAAAGGACGTTGTGGCAAAGGAAATTGAAAACGTGAAAGCGCTGGGCGTTAAGATTGAGACAAACGTAGTGGTGGGCAAGGCCGTTACGATTGATGAATTAATCGAGGAGGAAGGATTTGAAGCAGTGTTTATCGGTTCCGGTGCGGGTCTTCCCAAGTTCATGGGCATTCCCGGAGAGAATTCCAACGGTGTATTCTCCGCCAACGAATATCTGACCAGAAGCAATCTGATGAAGGCTTTTGACCGGAATTCCAATACGCCCATTATGGAAAGTAAAAAGGTGGCCGTGGTAGGCGGAGGCAATGTAGCCATGGATGCGGCTAGGACAGCGCTTCGTCTGGGTGCGGAGGTTCATATTGTGTACCGCAGGAGCGAGGAGGAGCTTCCTGCCAGAGTGGAGGAGATTCATCATGCCAAGGAGGAGGGTATTATTTTTGACCTGCTGACTAATCCCGTGGAAATTTTTGCGGACGAAAAGGGATGGGTGACGGGCATGAAATGTATCCGTATGGAACTGGGTGAGCCGGATGCTTCCGGCAGACGCCGTCCCGTGGAGGTTCCCGGATCCGAGTTTGTGATGGAGCTGGATACGGTAATCATGTCTCTGGGCACTTCACCCAATCCATTGATTTCTTCCACCACGGAAGGGCTGGAGACCAATAAGTGGAAGTGTATTGTGGCGGAGGAAGAGGACGGACGGACTACCAAAGAAGGTGTTTATGCCGGCGGAGATGCCGTTACCGGCGCAGCTACGGTGATTCTTGCTATGGGGGCGGGAAAGGCGGCAGCGAAAGGAATTGACGAGTACTTGAGTACACGTTCCCGTTGATGTATTTGCCGTAGGCGGAATGTTTTCGGGAGGAGTAAGCTTCTGATTAATGCGTGTCTGCATCGGCAAGGTGATTATATTTGCACTGATGATGGGGAGCCGCTGCTGCGGCTTGATCGGTAGAAAGAAGGTAATTGTATGCCATGGTGTCCGAAGTGTAAGAGCGAGTATCGGGAGGGGTTCACGGTCTGCGCTGACTGCGGCTGCGAACTGGTAGAGGAAGAGCAGGTAGATGAAAGAGTATCGCTGACCTTTGGCGATGAAGACCAAATGATGGCATTGAAAGCTTTTCTGAAAAGCAATCAAATTTATGGGGTTGAACTAAAGCGTGACGACAGTGACGGCCTCTGTGAACTTTTGGTAGACCGCAGAAGTAAGCAAAAAGCCATGAGCCTAATGCAGGTGTTTATGATACAGGAAAACCGTAAGTCGGAGGAGAGCCGGAAGGAAGCGGAAGAACCGTTTCCTGAGGGAGAAGCGGAAGAGCGGCTGAGAGAGGCCGCTGCTGTCCGCAGGACTTTCGGCAGCGGCTCCTTGTATCAGGACAGTTCCCAGCGGGCCGATGAAAACAGGTCTTCCGCATGGGTTCTTTTGGTGATCGGAACATTGGGGCTGGCAGTGGTAGTACTGGGAATTTTGGGAGTACTTCCTCTGCGCTTAGGCAATCCCTATTTGTTTTATGGTGTAATGAGTGCGATTTTTGTGCTCTTTTTGGTGTCCGGTGTGGTATCCATGAAGAATGCCAAGATTTTTGCCGGAAGGGCAGAGTCCGAGAATTCTTTGAGGAGTACCATGCTGGATTGGTGCAGGCAGAATCTGAACGGGCAGGAAATAGACTTTGAAATCGGCATTGGTGACGAATCCGAGGAGATACGGTATTTTAACCGTACCACATACCTCCGTGATAAGCTGAATCACCAGTTTGTAAATCTGGATCAGGATTTCTTGGATCAATTTATTGACGATCAGGTGTATGGTATGGTGTTTCAGGAGCAGGAGGAAGAAACTGCGGGAACTCATTGATGTTTGTGCCGACTGCGGGCAATTCTTCTCACTTATTGTTTGTGCCGTCGGAATATCTGGAAGTTTTTAAAAGTTTGTGTAGAGATAGGGCATAAAATGAGAATTACTATTATCTGCGTGGGAAAAGTTAAGGAAAGCTTTTACCGGGATGCCATCGGCGAATATAGTAAAAGGCTTTCCCGGTATTGTAAGCTGGAGATTGTTGAAGTGGCTGATGAGAAGACTCCCGACGGGGCGGGCGCTGCGGCGGCGGAACAGATTATGGAAAAAGAAGCAAGGCGTATTCTGGAGAAGCTCCGGGATGACGCCTTTGTCTGTACTCTGGAAATCGGCGGGAAAAAGTTCTCTTCGGAAGAATTTTCCGGATGGATGGAGAAGCTTGCGGTAAACGGTACCAGCCATATAGCATTTGTAATAGGAGGGTCTTTGGGGTTGCATGAATCCGTGAGAAAACGAGCCAATCTGGCGGTCAGTTTCTCGGATATGACTTTCCCCCATCAGCTCATGCGTGTGATTTTGACAGAGCAGATTTACAGGGCATTCTGTATCAGGAACGGGACGCCGTATCATAAGTAAGGGCGAAAAAGAACGGAAGTTCTTGGAAATAAAAGAGAATAAGAGTTGTATTTTTAACCCCATGGGAGGCAAGCGGTTTCCATGGGGTTCGTATTATGGACTTACAGTTAAGATTCACTCAAAGATGGTTCTAAAAAAGATTACATATTATGTATGTGGCGCGGGCTGAGAAATCAGCATAGCTGATTTCCACTGACAGGCGGAGATACTTCTGCCTGTCTTTGTAAGCTGATAATATAAAACAGGAGAATCCTGTCAGGTAAGGTTTAGCCAACCGCCTGTACCGAG
>CAJUTJ010000099.1 GCA_910589655.1 uncultured Acetatifactor sp.
ATTAAGTCGCTGCGCGACGGCTCTAAAGGCTGATTCCACTTCGGGGCACACTTACGGAGAGACATCTTTCATTCGATTAAAATCTCATGAAACATGCTCTCGTGCCCCTTCGTGGTTTCAGCTTATTAAGCGCTGCGCGACGGCTCTAAAGGCTGATTCCACTAAAGCAAAAACTCCGCCATGACCATATTGCTGACATCAATCCCCCTTTTTGTCAAAGCAAGGCGCCGCCCCCCTGTCTCCGTCCATTTATCTGTTTCCCGGTATTCCAGCAGCCCATCCTCGAGGTTCTTTTTTATAACATTCCCATATACCTTCTCAAGACTTTCCCCGAAAAGAGCCTGAAACGCAGAGACCGACACACCTTCCGTCATTCGAAGCCCCAGAAACATAAATTCTTCCATCCGTTCCTCCACTGTCAATTCCTGAAGTTCCTCCCGCAACCCTGTGGGATGGTCCAGGTAAGCCTCCAGAGAGTCCCCGTTCCGGAATCTCCGGTTTTCAATGAGAGAAGCTGCGCCGATTCCCAGTCCCAAGTATTCCCGCCTGCGCCAATAGCCGCAGTTATGGCGGCATTCATACCCCGGTTTCGCATAATTGGAAATCTCATAGCGGTGATACCCCTCTTTTCCCAGCAATTCTTCTGTCTTAGCATACATCAGCCGGTCACATTCCTCGTCGGGAATCCGCAAGATCCCCTTCCGCTCCATCTCATAAAAGGGCGTTCCCTCTTCCACAATCAGGCTGTACGCGGAAATATGCTCCGGAGCCGGTTTCAAAGCCAGCACTTTTTCCAAAGTGCCCAGATAGCTTCCCAATGTCTGCCCCGGCAAAGCACTCATCAAATCCACATTAATATTGGAGAACCCGCACTCTCTGGCAGCATAATAAGTCTCTAAAAACTGTCCGTAAGTATGTATCCTGCCGATGGCCGAAAGTTCCTCGTCATCGGCAGACTGCAGGCCGATGCTGAGCCGGTTCACTCCTGCCTGCCGGTAACGGCGCAGTTTCCCCCTATCTACGGTTCCCGGATTTACTTCCACGGTTATCTCCGCAGTTTCCGCCAGTTCAAAGCCTTCCCCCACAGCCTCCAGCATATTTTCCAGCAGATTTTCCGGCACTGTGGAGGGCGTTCCTCCCCCCACAAAAACAGAGACTACGCGATAATCTCGGTAGTCTCCTGCCCTCTCCCTCGTCTCCCGGATCAGGGCATCCATATACTGCGCTTTTGTCTCATCGTCCGCAGGAGCAGACAAAAAATCGCAGTACAGGCATTTCCTGACACAAAAGGGTATATGAAAATATAATTCCAGTTCTTTCTTACTTATCATCCAGCTTCAACACACTCATAAATGCCTTCTGGGGAATTTCCACGCTGCCGATCTGACGCATACGCTTCTTTCCCTCTTTTTGCTTTTCCAACAATTTCTTCTTCCGGGTGATATCGCCGCCGTAACACTTGGCAAGGACATCCTTGCGCATTGCCTTCACCGTCTCTCTGGCTATGATCTTGCCGCCCACGGCAGCCTGAATGGGAATCTCAAACAAATGTCTGGGAATCTCGTCTTTCAGCTTCTCGCACATTTTCCGGCCTCTCTCGTAAGCGGAATCGGCATGTACGATAAAGGACAGCGCGTCCACTTCCTCCCGGTTGATAAGGATGTCCAGCTTCACCAGCTTGGATTCCTCATAACCCTTGATATCATAATCAAAAGAAGCATAGCCCCTTGACCTTGATTTCAGCGCGTCAAAGAAATCGTAGATAATCTCGTTTAAGGGCAAGTCATATTTTAACAGCGCTCTGGTGCCTTCAATATACTCCATTCCCAGATACCGTCCCCGTCTCTCCTGACATAGCTCCATGATAGACCCGATAAATTCACTGGTTACCATAATCTCCGCACTGACCACCGGCTCCTCCATATACTCAATCACGGAAGGGTCGGGCAGATTGGAGGGATTGGTCAGCTCTATCACCTCACCGTTGGTCTTATGCACCTTATAGACTACACCGGGTGCAGTGGTTACTAAATCCAGATTATACTCACGCTCCAGCCGCTCTTGAATAACCTCCAAGTGCAGCAGCCCCAAGAATCCGCACCGAAACCCGAATCCCAAGGCAACGGAAGTCTCCGGCTCGTAATTTAAGGAAGCATCATTCAGCTGTAATTTCTCCAACGCATCCCTGAGATCCGGATATTTGGCTCCGTCCGCAGGATACAAGCCGCAGTATACCATGGACTGTACTCTCTTATAACCGGGCAGAGGCTCTGCGCATGGACGGTTATCATCCGTCACCGTATCGCCCACCGCCGTGTCTTTTACATTCTTGATGGAAGCGGTAATATAACCTACCATTCCGGCGGACAGCTCCTCACAGGGGATAAACTGTCCTGCGCCGAAGTATCCTACCTCCACCACCTCCTGCTTTGCCCCGGTGGCCATCATGCGTATTTTCGTGCCTTTTTTCACTGTGCCCTCCATAATGCGGCAGAAAATAATCACACCTTTGTAGGAATCATACAAAGAATCAAAAATTAATGCCTGTAACGGTTTTTCGGGATCGCCGGAGGGAGCGGGTATCTTCGCCACCACCTGTTCCAGCACCTCTTCGATTCCGATGCCGTTCTTCGCGGAAATCAGGGGAGCTTCCTGCGCTTCAATCCCGATTACATCCTCAATCTCATCAATGACGCGCTGAGGCTCCGCGCTGGGCAGATCAATCTTATTAATTACCGGAAAAACATCCAGATTATGATCCAGCGCCAGATAGACGTTTGCCAGCGTCTGTGCCTCAATTCCCTGTGCCGCGTCCACTACCAGAATGGCGCCGTCGCAGGCGGCAAGGGAACGGCTCACTTCATAATTAAAATCCACATGTCCGGGAGTGTCGATCAGGTTAAATATATATTCCTCCCCATCCTGCGCTTTATAGACCGTCCGCACAGTCTGAGCCTTAATGGTAATCCCCCTCTCCCTTTCCAGCTCCATATTGTCCAATACCTGAGCCTGCATCTCTCTGCTGGTCAAAAGGCCTGTCTTCTCTATAATACGATCCGCAAGTGTGGATTTACCGTGATCGATATGTGCAACGATACAAAAGTTGCGGATTTTGCTCTGATCTACTGCTGCCATATAGTTCTTCCTCATTTCTTACTATAAAAGTCCTGAATCCTGCCTGCGGAAACCGCGAGGCGTTTCGTGCGTGCTTCCTTGCACGAAATCCCGAGACCGTCATGCGCCAAAATGGGCTGCATTTTCCCGTTTTGTGTGCATCTTCATAGGAAATCCCTCAGACCTTCATGTATGGTGGCGCAGCCGGATGCATGAGAGTTTCCTGTAATGATATCAGGATCAAAGGGGCAAAAGTCCGATGCAAGGCCGCTTATAAATTCATATGCACGCAGTATGATTGTAGCAGAATTTTTTCTTATTGTCCAGATAATACCATATCCAGAATATGTGCAAGCGGATCGCAGGCATTCATAGCCTCTTCCACCGTATTGTTCTGGGCTCCCAGCTCAATCAACAGACTTTGAGGTCTCAAATGCATATTGTAGCGATAGCCTTTTAAATAAATCTTCCGTGTCAGTCCCGGGTAATACTCCGCTGCCTTCAGCTGCATTTGGAATGAAAACGCAAGATTGGCGTCCTGATTTTCATTATACAAATACGCGATATTTCCTGTTTTCCTTGTGCGGCTCAAACCGTTAAAAAACATGAATCTGGCAGTGGGCCTGCCGTCAATTTCCGTCACCAGCCTTGTCTCTTCCGCCATGGAATCCCTGTGCAGGTCAATGACCACCTGTATGGACGGATTCTCCGCAAGCAGCTTCTCTATTTCCGGCAGCGCCACGGCATAAGCATCATCCCTTACCAAATCATACTGGGCGGTATGGTGGAGCACATTGTACCCGTACTCATTTCTCAGGACTTCCGCCAGATACTCTCCCACTCCCACAATGGAGGTTCCCTGATCCCCCGGAACGGAATCCGCAAATGCTTCCTGCGAGTGAGTATGGTATATCAATATCTGCGGTCCCTCTCCTTCCTTGGAAACGGTCATATCTCTGGCGAGAAGACGTTCCACATTCAGCTGATCGCTTCCCGCCATAGTGTTGGCATCAATGGTATAGAATTCCTGAACCAGATTTTCATAACTTCCCAACTGCTCTAAATTGATCTGTGCCTGTTGTGCATGGGGTGTAAAATGTGACTTTTCCGCAGACTGCATCATCTGCAATGCAGCCTCGTTTTCCGTCCGGAGCAGTTCCTCCAGAGACTGGCCTTCCGCATCGTCCATATTTATGTATCTGGGTTCCTCCTCTTCGCGGAAACTGCCTTCCTCCGCTTCCGCCAGAAGAATTTCCCGGAAGGAATCCGTCTCTTCCGGATCCCTGTCCATGTCCGCGGTATAATATCCATAAAAGGGGAGCAGACTGTCGATCTGCTCCTGCAGAATCCAATACGTTTCATGTCCGCTGTCCTGTGCAAAGGAAACAAGGGGTACAAACCAGTTATAGAGAGATTTGCCCCAGTCTTCCGCAATTCCCTGAAAGAGTGTGTATTTAAAGCCTGTATTTTCCTGCTCTTTCGCATCCTCCGCCCCGCAGCCCGAGGATACTGCCTGAAGCCCGAGAACCAGAAATCCCAATACCACGAGATACTTTATCCTGCTTTGTGCAGTCGTATTGCGTTTTACGGGTCTACACTTCCCTTCTTCCGCTATTCTTAAGCATTATATGCCCGCCTGTCTCACTCCATGCGCATTTCCAGCGCAAGATTGATTCCTTCCGACACGGTATAGCTGACCCGTTTGATTACGGCATCAATGTCTTTTCCCGTCATATACATATTATTTAATTCCGAGAAGACATTTCTATGCTGCCCCAAGTATTTCATACTGTCAAATTCCCGTTCTTCGCTCAGCAGCTTCTCCAGTGCGTCTCCCACGATGGTTGCCGCGTCCACTACAGTGGGGATGCCGATTGCCACCACCGGAACTCCCAGACTCTCCTTGGTCAACGCGTTGCGGTGGTTGCCAACGCCGGAGCCGGGCTGAATCCCCGTGTTTGTAATCTGTATGGTCCGGTTCAGTCTGCGGGTGCTGCGGGCCGCCAGCGCATCTATTACAATCAGCAGATCCGGCTTCGTCTCTTTCACCACACCGGCCACGATCTCCGCCGTCTCCATGCCGGTCTTCGCCATAACCCCCGGTTCCAGCGCACTGACCAAATTCATTTTGTCACAGCTGTACGCCGCTTTTCCGTATTCTTTGACAATATGGCGGGTAATGAAAAGATTGTCTACCACCTGAGGCCCCAATGCGTCCGCCGTTACCTCCCGGTTGCCCAGCCCCACTATCAATACGGACTGTTCCTCTTCCACACCGGGAAGCATCTGCCTCAGTTCTTCTGCAAGCCCCTCCGAAATTTCTCTGTGATAATCGTCGTCAGGCTCCACCATGGCAGGCGCCTCCATGGTCACATAGACTCCCATGGGCTTCCCCATGGCCTTAGCGGCATTTTTCGTGTCAATTACTACCTTTGTAACGCGGATATCCTCTTCCTCTTTATAGTATTCTTCGACACTGACCCCCCTAAGCTCGCTCTCGGCTTCACTGATGCTTTCGCGCGCTTCCAAGGCAAGATCCGTCCTCACTTGAAAATTTCCCATAAGCCCTCACATCATACTTTTTTAACCGTTCGGTTCCGACAGAATCCGGCAGTTTGGTTAAAACAGCACTATCGGATCCGGACGATTTTGTTTTACTATTTTTTCTTTTTCTATTTTCTGCAAAAAAACCGATAATATGTATTGACAAATTGCCAACAATTTACTAGACTGTTAAAGGACGTTTACATTAGCTCTCCGTGTCTGGCTAGGGTGAAACAAATCATAAACGATTACAGTATACGAATTGGAGGTGTACGACTTTGGCTAACATTAAATCTGCAAAGAAAAGGATTTTAGTAAACCGCACTAAGGCTGACAGAAATAAAGCTATTAAATCCGGTGTAAAGACTGCTATGAAGAAAGTTTTCGCTGCAATTGAATCCGGTGATAAAGCTGCTGCAGAAACCGCTCTCCGCTCTGCAACCAAGACAATCGAAATGGCTGCTACCAAGGGTGTTTATCACAAGAACAATGCGGCACGCAAGGTTTCCCGTATCAGCAAAGCAGTAAACCAGATGGCTTAATTTTGTAACATAGAAGGTGTTGCTTCTATGGCCGGTACATTACTAAAAAAGCAAAATGCTGTAGGGTGTCACCTATAATCAAAGTGTCAAAACGGCACTTCGAAGAATATTCTGCATTCTTCTCTTGCAAAGACAAATTTTTATAGTAAGAACATTTTATAGTAGAAAAAGCACTCATACCGTCATGTGAGTGCTTTTTCTTTGCTTTTTACAGTTTTACCGCGATGCTCTGACACTTTCCCTAAAATCTGCGGCTTCCTCCGCCGTGGCTTGCCCCGCTGCGGCTGGTGTGGTGTCCGCCCCCGCCTCTGTGAGAAGAACTTCCGCCGCTGCTGCGCCCACTGCTGCTTCCGCTGTTAGTCTCTATTTTTCTGGTAACTACGCTCTTTCGTATAAAGTCATCGGACCGCGCCCTCATCACGGGTTTGCCGCCTTCCACATAAGTGCTTGCGGTGGTTGTATCCGCCGCTTTCTTCTGTCTCAGGTTCACGACTGCAAACCCCAACGCCGCAACCAGCGGCAGAATAATCACGACTGCTAACGGAAAAGCCGCATTCCGGCTCCCGCTTCCGTCTTCCGGAGACATAAGGAAGCACACTTCTTCCACATAAGCCAGATATGCGTTGTAAGGATCTGTCTTTCCGTATTTCGCTACCGCGTCCATCACGTCTCCGATGTCCTCATTGCTAAACCAAGCTTCCACCCTGCCGCTGGTGGACAAGTTTCCGCCGCTTTGTCCCTCATACCAATTGTGCAGCAAAAGACATCCGTCACCTTCTATGCTGCTGTTATATCCGTATCGTTTTTCCTCCCAGAAGTCGTCGGAATAATCCATCATGTTCTGCTCCCACTCCACAGAGCGGAATCCATACTGCTGCATTGCCTCCTCACCCTCCATGGGCTGGTTCAAAGTAACCAAAACAATGTCAATATGCAAAAGCCTTTCCGCTTCCGCTATTCTTTTCCGCAGGTTTTCCTCCTCCGCGTCCGTCAGCACATCGGCATAATCATAGACTCTCTCTAAAGGCGCCTCTTGATTTGTCCTCCGGATATTCCCTTCCTTCATACGTCCCACACCCAGAACCGCCGTTACCGCAAGCAGAATGCCGATTATAATAAACCAGATACGAAAATAGCGGAAATACTGTTTTCCTATTTCTTTCTTGATGCCGTCACTCATTTTATGTATCTTCCTTTCTTCCGACATACCGCCTTATTCGGCACAACCACCCATGAATCGGTGCAAGCCGGGAAAATGCCGCTCCTGCCTTCACACGATCCATGTCACAATCCATCTCAGCATCAGCAATATCACTGTCAGGCAGCCCCAGAGTGTGCCCGTGTATGCCCATACCTTTTTTTTGGAGACAGGAGGTATTCCCACGATTTTACCGGTCTGTCCATTGACATAGAAAGGGTATGTCTGCCCGTTATACTGATAATTATATTTCCAGATGGGAATCAGACCGTACTCCGCCGCACTGTTCTTTATCTGGACGTCCCTCTGTCCCGGCGATACCGTGGCGTAACCGGAAATACTCTCCTTTAAAAGCTTCTCCGCATCCGCCCGCATATGTTCCTTGGCTCTGGATTCCACAACGTCAGAAGTCATATTATATTTTTCACCGTAAAACCCCGACATATATTCCGGTTTAAAGCTTTCCATCTGCCCATACTGAAAAGGAGCAATCAAATCCATCACATCATCCGGCATCTGTACGGAGGCATCCACCGGAATGTCCTGAAAATCAATATCCATGTCCCGGCAAATTCTATAATACGAAGTCTCCGTATACTGCATGTTCCCTGACGTCCAGCTTCGCACCTTAGTGCCTTCCCCGCTATATCTGCAATTTGTGTCGTAACTGTAGAACCAGAAAGGGACATAATAGCCTTGCATACTGTCCAGCTTTGCCTCCGACAGAAAATCCGTGGGGGCAAAAGTACACCTTTTAAATTTTTCACGTAAAGAGTTCTTACACGTCTCCTTGCCCATCCGGAAAGGAATAATTTTTTTCGGCGCATATACTCCCTCCACACGCTCATTGAAAATCATGTAATTATCACAATAAGGGCACTGTGCCGCGGACGTGTGCTCTTCCACGGGAATCTCCCCGCCGCAGTTGGGGCAGACAGAGATCTCGCTGTCCGGGAAATCCTTGCGCTCATCGCTCTCCATGCTGTCACAATATGGGCAGAACATGCCGCGCCTCTCCGGACTGTAAACCACATTTCCGCCGCAATTTTTACATACAAATATCATTTGGTTCCGTTCCTTTCTTTACCGGCCGACTCTGATGATTCCTGCTGGCTTGCGCGATTCTTCCAGACTTACACCGATTCACTGATTGTTTATGCCGCCGATGGCGGCATGACTGGAAGTTTGTTAATTGTCCGTCTCTTATCAGATTCCACTCCGCGGAATCTCAAATCCGGATGATAAACGATACCGACTTGAATATATCATAAATCTGCGATTTTGTATAGCATTCACAATATAAAAGAATCTAAATCAAACCAAAGCGATTAGTATAATCCCTTGGACAGCCGTGGATGAAACCGCTGTTTTGCAATTTCTGTGCATACGTTACCGGTCACGGAGTTGGCGCCCGCATTTCTCGCAAAATTACACAGGGACACAATCTTGACTTGGCAGGAGGGGCTGTCTGAACTGATACATATATTTCTGACAATTCAGTCAATATCAAAGACACCAAAAAGGGATATCAAAGGATTAATTTTCCCTCAATATCCCTTTTTACCACACTTCCAGACATGCCGTCAACGGCAGGAAATTAATAATTCACAATCTGCCCAAAATCAGGCTTAAGAGATGCGCCGCCTACCAAGCCGCCGTCAATATCTGCCTGTGCAAACAGTTCAGGTGCACTGGATGCGGATACGGAACCGCCGTACTGAATGCGGATAGCTTCCGCGGTAGCTTCGTCATAAATCTCTGCAATGCACTCACGAATCGCCTTGCAGACCTCCTGTGCCTGCTCGGTGGTTGCAACCTTGCCCGTGCCGATTGCCCAAATGGGTTCATATGCGATTACTGCCGCTGCTGCCTGCTCTGCCGTCACATTCAGGAATGCAATCTTAATCTGCTGGCGGATAAAATCAATGGTCACACCCTGTTCCCTCTGGGTCAGAGTCTCGCCGCAGCAGATAATGGGAGTAATATTATGTTCAAAAGCCTTCAAAACCTTCTTATTCACAGTCTCGTCGGTTTCCGCAAAGTACTCTCTTCTCTCGGAATGTCCGATAATGACATACTTTACGCCTGCATCCACAAGCATTGCAGGAGAAATCTCACCGGTAAAAGCTCCCTTCTCCTCAAAATACATATTTTCCGCCCCAATATTGATATTGGAACCCTTAGCCGCTTCCATAGCCGGAATAATGTCGATAGCGGGTACACAGAACACTACATCCACATCATCATTCTTCACCAAGGGTTTTAATGTCTCGATTAATTCCACTGCCTGACTGGGAGTCATATTCATCTTCCAGTTGCCGGCAATTATCTTTTTTCTTGCCATTTCTATTCAACCTTTCCGCTCCGCCGCCCCGGCGGCGCAAACAGTCCATAAAATGGGAGAACCGTCTGCTGCCGCAGCTCACGGCGCTGCTGTCTTTACTCTTCTTTTATTTATCGTCTGCTGCCGCCACACCGGGAAGTACTTTGCCTTCGAGGAACTCAAGGGATGCGCCGCCGCCTGTGGAAATGTGGCTCATCTTGTCACCGAAGCCAAGCTGGTTTACGGCTGCTGCAGAGTCACCGCCGCCGATGATAGTGGTTGCATCCGTCTCAGCCAGAGCTTTTGCAACGGCAATCGTACCTGCTGCCAAAGTAGGATTCTCGAACACACCCATGGGGCCGTTCCATACAACGGTCTTCGCACTCTTCACTGCATCCGCATACATAGCCGCCGTCTTGGGACCGATGTCACAGCCCTCTCTGTCCGCAGGCATATCAGCCACATCATATACTTCCACCTCAACGGGAGCATCAATGGGGTTAGGGAATGCTGCAATCGTCACGGAGTCAACGGGAAGCAGCAGCTTCTTGCCAAGCTTCTCTGCCTTCTCGATCATTTCCTTACAGTAATCAATCTTCTCATTATCCACCAGAGACTTACCGATCTCATAACCCTGTGCCTTTAAGAAGGTATAAGCCATACCGCCGCCGATGATCAGAGTGTCGCACTTCTCCAGCAGATTGGAGATAACGTTGAGCTTGTCGGCAACCTTTGCGCCGCCCAAAATTGCAACGAAAGGTCTTACAGGATTCTCCACTGCATTGCCAAGGAAATTGATTTCCTTCTGCATCAGATAACCTACCACATTCTCGCCGCCCTTTGCAGTGATGCACTTGGTAACGCCTTCTACGGAAGCGTGAGCCCTGTGGGAGGAACCGAAAGCGTCACATACATACAAATCCGCCAGATCTGCCAGCTCTTTGGAGAACTGCTCGCCGTTCTTAGTCTCCTCGGTACCGCGGAAACGTGTATTCTGAAGCAGAACCACATCCCCTTCCTTCATAGCCTCCACAGCCTTGGTGGCAGCTTCACCGGTAACACTATAGTCAGCCACAAATACTACTTCTTTTCCCAGCTTCTCGGACAGTCTCTTTGCCACGGGAGCCAAAGATTCCTTCTCATTAGGACCTTCCTTTACCTTGCCCAGATGGGAGCAGAGAATCACTTTACCGCCGTCGTCAATCAGTTTCTGAATAGTGGGAAGAGCCGCTACAATACGGGTCTCATCGGTAATTTCGCCGTTCTTCAAGGGTACATTGAAGTCGCATCTCACCAGTACTCTCTTTCCCTTTGCGTTGATATCATCAACAGATTTCTTGTTCAAACCCATTTTTCTATCTCCTTTTCTTAACAATTGAACCACCCTGAGCCGGATATTTACAAAATAAGTACACCCACTTGGCAAACCGGCTCCGGGTCACCTGACTTTTAATGCCAACAAAAATATAAGCTGCCGCATTCCCTATAGGCCAAAAAAGGATCCGGCCCAACAGACCGGACCCCCTATAGGTCTTCGTTTTATAGTGTAACGCCCTTCACACTTCCAGTCATGCCGCCATCGGCGGCACAAACAATTTATGAATCGGTGCAAGTCTGGAAGAATCGCATCAGCGATTCTTCGAGGAATGATTTAGTTTCTCTTAGGTTGTGTACAAAGAGGGGTGTTTACACACCCTCTTTACAACCTTAGAGAAACTTCATTCCTTTCACACTTTTAAGCCAGCTCGCTGAAATACTTAATGGTACGAACCATCTGAGAAGTATAGCTGTTCTCGTTGTCATACCAAGAAACAACCTGTACCTGAGTATTGCCATCCTCCATGGGAGCTACCATGGTCTGGGTTGCATCGAACAAGGAACCGTAGGTCATACCGATTACATCGGAGGATACGATTTCGTCAGTGTTGTAACCATAGGACTCGGTCTGAGCTGCCTTCATAGCCTCATTTACCTGATCCTTAGTAACCGTACCTTTCACAACAGCTACCAAAATGGTGGTAGAGCCGGTAGGGGTGGGTACACGCTGAGCGGAACCGATGAGCTTGCCGTTCAGTTCGGGAATAACCAGACCGATTGCCTTTGCAGCACCGGTGGAATTGGGAACGATATTCTGAGCGCCTGCACGGCTTCTTCTCTTGTCGCCCTTTCTCTGAGGTCCGTCAAGGATCATCTGATCACCGGTGTAAGCGTGAACGGTGGTCATAATACCGGACTGGATAGGAGCCAAGTCATTCAGAGCCTTTGCCATGGGAGCCAAGCAGTTGGTGGTACAGGAAGCTGCGGAAATAACGGTATCTTCGGGCTTCAATGTCTCATGGTTTACATTGTATACGATGGTAGGAAGATCGTTTCCTGCAGGAGCAGAGATAACAACCTTGCGCGCACCGGCGGTAATATGTGCGGAAGCCTTCTCCTTGGAGGTATAGAAGCCTGTACATTCCAGAACAACATCAACCTTCAGCTCGCCCCAAGGAAGCTTGGAAGCATCTGCCTCTTTGTAGATGGTAATCTTCTTGCCATTAACAGTGATGGAATCCTCGCCTGCCTCTACCTTGTCAGCATATTTGTATCTTCCCTGAGCGGTATCATACTTCAACAAATGAGCTAACATATCAGGGCTGGTCAGATCGTTGATAGCTACGACCTCATATCCCTCAGCATCAAACATCTGTCTGAATGCCAGACGACCGATACGGCCGAAACCATTAATTGCTACTCTTACTGCCATTTTAGTCTCCTCCTAAAATTTGTTATTTTATATTTTTTAACAATCTCACAAGAATCTACTGGATAAGCTTGTCAGATTGTCAAAATTTTATCAGCAATCATATTTTACCTAATTTCCTAACATAATTCAAGATGTAAATCAAAAAATATTGCCGATTCTTCCAAAATGCATCCAAGCTTGTTATAATGTGAAAGGCGCCATTGAATAAAGTTTGCCCAAAAGGAGGTACATTATGCCTATTACATCCGATTGTCATTTACATTCCTCCCACTCGGGAGATTCCGATACTCCCATGGAAGAAATGATCCTTCAGGGAATCTCTCAGGGACTCACAACCATGTGCTTTACGGAACACAATGATTTCGGATTTCCGGAATCACCCGACACCCCGAAGGACATTTTTTTACTGAATACCGATTCCTATTTGTATGATCTGGCAAAGCTAAAGGAGAAATACGCCGGTAAAATGCGTCTTCTGTTCGGTGTGGAGCTGGGACTGCAGCCCGAAGTCCTGAGAGAAAATGCCGTCTATGCAAAATCCTACGAATTTGATTTCGTCATCGGCTCCTCCCACGTATGCCATGGACGCGATCCCTACTATCCCGGCTTTTACGAAGGACGTTCCGAGCAGGAAGCCTACCGGGAATATTTCGAATCCATATTGGAAAATCTTAAAAAGTTTTCCAATTTTGATGTATACGGACATCTCGACTATGTGGTCAGATACGGCCCCGGCAGAGATTCTCATTATTCCTATCCCGACTACCAAGACGTCTTTGACGAAATCCTAAAGCTCCTTTTGGACAAAGGAAAGGGGCTGGAACTAAATACAGGGGGCATCGACAGCGGAATGAAGGACGTCCATCCCTGCACGGATGTTCTGAAACGCTACCGGGAACTTGGCGGCGAAATCATCACCGTCGGCTCCGACGCACACGATCCGCGTCATATCGGAGGTTCCTTTGACAGAGCCGCTGCCGTGCTGAAAGAATGCGGCTTTAAATACTATACTATTTTCGAAAAAAGGAGCCCGGAATTCAAGAAATTGTAAAGCAGCCTGCCCTTCCCGAATCCCCAAATTTACAAAGAGGCATTGTCCCCCGAAAAGCATAACATTTCCCATAAGAATCCAAAAAAGCAGAAAAATGTAAAATAAAGGGACATTTTTGCGGCCGCGGAATAAACTATAGAAACGGATTATTTCAAGCAATATTCCAGAAGCATCTGCCGATACGGCGGGGGAGAAAATATGGGAAATCAATTAGTATGGCAGGAACGGTACAATATCGGAGTAGATTTGATTGATAAGGAACATCAAAAACTGTTCCGTATTCTTAATAAGCTGTTTGATTTTAAACGGCAGGAAGAAAAAAGCCCATGGGCTTGTCAGGAGGCAGTAAAATATTTTCGGGAGCATACGCTCCAGCATTTTGCGGATGAGGAGGGCTATATGGCTTCCATTCACTACGTCGGCCTTGAGACACATAAACGCATTCATAAAAACTTTCGGGAGGTAACGCTTCCCGCCCTCGAAAAAGAACTGGAGCAGACAAACTATTCGGAAAATTCCATCCACCATTTCTTCGGTGTATGCGGCGGCTGGCTGGTCGGACATACCTTAATCGAAGACCATATGATCGTAAGCGGCGATACCGTAAAACACTGGGAAAATCTGCTGCCGGAGGAGGAGCAGACCGTAATGGGACAGACAATCACCAGCCTGCTGCACGGCATGTTTCAGCTGGATTCACGGCTGATCAGCAATTGCTACGGCGGCGAAAGGTTTGGGGACGGCATTTATTACCGCCTGATTTACAGCACCAAGGATAAAAAAAAGCAGGAATTTTTCCTGATCTTTGAGGAACAATTGATTGTCAGCACCATCGGCAGTGTGATGAATTGCAAATCAAAAGCTATCAGCGTTATGCTGATGAATGCCGCAATCTATGTGGCAAGACAGCTTGTAGAGCGTGTGAAGGAATATTTTCCGTTGTCGGAACAGTTTGAGATAAAGGAAGAACAGCTGTTGACCTATGAGCAGTTCCAAAGGATATTTGAGAAACAGAGCCCCCAATTCAGCCTTCTGTTTGACACCGGAAAGGGATATTTCGCCTATTGTGTAACTGCCGCCGATACCCTCCACAATGAGGGCGGCATTTCGATTATCACGGAAAACGCCATGGCTGAGGTAGAGAAATACCTTCATCAAAACCAAGCCGAAAAACAGGCCGTCAGCCAAAAGAAGAAACTGCTGGTGGTGGATGATTCGGACTTTATGTTGAAAATGATGCATCATTTGCTTGACCATGATTATGAAGTCATAACCGTGAAATCGGGATTGTCCGCCATCAGAAGCATTACGCTTGACAGACCGGATCTGATTCTGCTGGACTATGAAATGCCCGTCTGCAACGGAGGACAGGTGTTGGAAATGATCCGTTCCGAGAAAGAATTTACAGACATTCCGGTTATCTTCTTAACCGGCAGGACGGATAAGGAAAGCATCAAAAAAGTAATCGCCCTCAAACCCGAAAGATACTTGTCCAAAGCCCTGTCTCCGGAAACCGTAAAGAAAGAGATAGATCAATTTTTTGAAAAAAAGTGACTCCGGCACAGATTACCCTTACCGGAAATCTGTCTTTCCGCTTTCCAAAGAATACAATCGGGGCACAAAACCGGGCAGCTTAATCCTATCTATCAGACACCGAAATTCCTGTTCCCGGAATCTGCCTCGATTACACATGATTTCCAGATCCATCTTAAAGTATTGAAATCCAACGCCTGCCCTCCGGTAGCCGTTTCTCTCATAAAAGGCAAGCCTGCGAAGCCTCTGGCCGTAATTCTCTGCGGTTTCATCCATGCGTTCCATATCCAGCACGATCTGACAGTCCTCGTACACCTCGGACAGCTTCGCCAGTGCTGCCCCTCCGCAGCCTTTGGAGCGGTAAGCTCCGTCGATGGCAAAATAGCTTAAATATGCCACTTGAAGCGCCCTGTCCGACAGAAGAACGGCAAAGCCTACAAACACTCCCTCATAAAATGCCCATGCATCACAGCCAAGCTCATGGAGCAGCGCAAGCAGCTTATCCGAGGGAATCCTCTCCTCCTTGGGAAAAGCCTCGTCATTCAGCGCATACAGTTTTTCTTTTTCCGTAAAGCCCTGTGTAATTTTAATCAGTTCCATTATGCCAACCGATCCTCACTCTTTCATATAATACAATGCTTAAACGTATCTCCTTGCTATTTCAACTTTTCCAGCAGTTCCTCGAGACTCATCTTTCCCTGAATGTACACATATTCCCCTTGATTATAAGAGGCATATTCTTCCTCCGAAATCTCCTTGCCGTCCATATAGTTTACACTGTACTTTCCCACAGACTCCATTTCGCTTTCATCGGGAAACCCGTTCCCGTTGACGTCGTCAAAATTTAATGTGGTGATTTCTGCGGAAATGTCTATCCGGCGCTGCGGAACCACAGTCATAAAAGTCGTATAAAGGACTGCCCCCGCGTAATCATTATTGTAATTTCTCAAGCGGTTGTCTCCGGGAACATATTCATACCCCGCATTTCCCATGGCGCCGTATCCCCAGTCATCCATCAAAGTGTATACCTTACCCCCGTCAAAAGTATACAGACTCACGTAATAACCATTGTATCCCGCCGCCAGCTCGGGGATGTCATCGCCGTCCACATAGATCAAATCATAAGTTCTTCCATTGCTGTCTTCCATGTCATACAGCCTGCTCACCGCCCTGTATGCCTCCTGATAGCTCGAGAACTCGCCGTTCTTTTTGCCGCCTGACAGAAAACCACGTATATTAGGCACTGTCAAAGGCTCTACCTGACTCGATATATTACCGGACAAATCCTCCTGTGACAGAAAGCCTGCACCGTAATCATCATTATATCCGTAATAGACTGCTGCAAATGAGGTGTTTCCGTAAGTCTCAATGATCACAATATCTGTAATATCGTCATAATTAACATCAAAGAAGGACACCGCATCCAAACCGGCAAAAGTTTCTTCCCTCAGGCTCTCCGGAACGTATCCCTCAATCTCCTTGAGCACTTTCCCGTTTTGAATAATATGCATACGAAAAGCCGGATTCCCGACAGAGGGCGCATAAGGAACAAACCAAACCTTTCCGTCGTATTCGCTGAGTTCCACCTCAAAGGTCTGTTCGGCAATACAATCTGCCCCGAACCGTTGTTTCATTTCCTCCGGCTTCCGTTCATCTGCGGATGTCTCCGGCCGGGTATCCGTCATAATTCCCGCTGAAGCATCCGCTGACGTTCCCTGAGAAGTTCCCGCCGCTGTTCCGGACTGAGTACCCGACGGCATCCCTGACTGAGTTCCCGACGGCATCCCTGACTGAGTTCCCGACGGCATCCCTGACTGAGTTCCCGACGGCATCCCTGACTGAGTTCCCGACGGCATCCCTGACTGAGTTCCCGATGCAGTTCCGGACTGTCCCGCCGGTCCGGCGTCTCCTAAAGCTCCCCCGCAGTTCCTGTACCGCTCCCTTCCGGCGCCATGGATGAACCTGAACTTCCCTCTGCTTGTCCTGCCGTACCGTCCTCCCCTGAAAGGGGTATGCCTATTTCCGATATGTCAATGGCATTGTCCTCCGGCTCTTGTCCCTTTCCGCAAGCCGAAAAGAGGCCTGCGGAAAGCAATAGGACAAATACAGCCAACATCCTTTTGATATAGAGATTCTTGGATAATCGTTTACTTTTTTGATACATACCATCCCCCTCAAATAGTGTCTGTGGCAAATCAGAACTGTGCACTTAAAAAAAATTTTTCAAATTCACTCTCGGTAAATGTAAATACTTTCTTAAAATATAGCTTTTCAAATCGTCCCAAGTCAAATCTTGTATAACTTTTATTAGCCTTTGCAGTAAAATATTTTCCGATTCTGGCTTTTGAACTATCCTGACCTTGAGGAATACTTTTTGAGATATCATCCTTCGGACATAGGTTTTTACATTCATTGTAAACCAAAACAAAATTAACATTTTTTCTACAAAAGGATATATTTGCACCAATAATATCATTAAAAATTAACAGACTATCATAGATCTTGTTATATACATTAAATATTTTATCTTTCTTCATAATACCGTTTTTGAACTCAACGAAATATATTTCTCCCGCTGTTATATATAAGGCATCGTTTGAGCATGGAGTATAAGTCAGATGCAGATCTTTTACATATTCATTTTTTACTCCGTCAAAATTAATAACCTCAATGTCTGACTGTGTCATGTATTCTACACATCCGCTTTCAGTATCCTTTGATGTTTCCTTGAAAGAAGATAAATTTTTTCTAAAAATATCTATTTTATCAAATTGTATTTCCATTCCGATACTCTAAATTCTCCAATTTCTGCAATGGCTCTGCCAGTTTATCATAAATAAGTTCTCTACTCTGAGTAACATCTAAAATATCTGTCCTGCCGTTTTTTACATCCGTAAGATAATAGCTGCATTTCCTATCTATTCCATGCTTTTCCGAAAATACTTCAATAGCATTTAAAAAGTATGGGCTATGTGTATTCAAAAGAATATTGATACCAAATTCCTTTTGAATTAAAACAATTACTTCCGCAAATTTTAATTGCCATTCCGGATGCAGATGAATTTCCGGCTCATCAAGGATAAGCACCCCGTTTTCCTCAATGCTGCCGTTTTCAAGCAATTTTTTTATAATAATAAAACTTTTCATGCCTGTTGAAAGATTTACCATTTCCAGACTGTCCTCCAATTGGCTTGTCCTATAAATATACTGCCCTCCGTCACCCTCAATTAAACTGCCGTCGCAGACACCATCCATGGCTTCAAAAATCTTCTGTAATTTCTCTTTTCTCACCAGCTCATCAACCACGCTGAATTCATCCTTGCTTTCCCCGTTAGCAATGGTATAAAGCAGCTCCCCGCTGTGTTCGCAGTTATTCAGCATTCTTAATGGCACATTTACGTTTAAGTTATCCAGAACAAAAGGATCATCAATATAAATAATTTTTTTAACAAGACTTATAAAACGATGAATCACAATATCGTCATTGTTCGATATTTCAAAATCAACTTTTCCGTTTTTTATCTCCAGAGATACTTCTGTTTTTTCGTCAGGTCTATTTAAATAACCTGTTTTCATAGCAAATTCTGCAACAATCCTTTTTCTTAAAATGTTTTCTCTTATTGCACTGTCTTCCACTTTCAAAAAGCTATAAATCTTATCAATTAAAATCTTTAATGATTCTTGATCCATATATTTATCAAAATGGCTGTCAGCGCTTAAATAGAACTCTTCCAGCTCTTTTATCATACTCTGCTTATTTTCAAGAAATCTTTCCCTGTTTTCAACTATATACCGGGCAAATTGTATTGTATTAAATCCTCTGGTTAATCGGTTTGCAGCCTCGTGATAATAAGTCGCAATAACTCTGGCTATCGTCTTCTGCCGCTCTTCGTTGATCTGCTCCTGAATTTTATAAAAAGAATGAAATACACAAAAAAACATTTTCCCCACAGTGCTTTTCCCCGTATCATTCTCACCTGCAATGACTGTTATCCCATTAAATTCTATTTCAGCTTTCCTGATTTTCCCTACATTTGATAGTTTAAGTTTCATATATTCCTCATTTTCACTTATTGATATATTTTATCTGGTTTGACGATTAGTCCACCCAATTTGAAATACAAAGAGCAATTAAAATGTATCATACCCACAATGACAATGCAACAAACTTTTGCAGGAAAACGCCGGGGGCTTTCCATCGCCCAAAACAATCGGCCATGAAACGGCTCTCCATTCTTTGAACCGCCTCATGGCCGACTGGTCTATAGACTTTTCATGAAGAAATTATACGCTTATCACACCGGCATAAGCGGCACAGACAATGCTTCCCGCATTTTACACTTCGTCCAGAAGCGACTGCAGCAGCAGAATATGATACTCCTCATCTTTTATAATTCTTGCCAGAACGGCATTCACAAATTCATCGTCTATCCTGCCGATGTGCATTTTATACTGCTTGACGGCTGCCCTCTCTCCCTCTATGTTCGCACAGATCATCTGTTCCACATCATCGGAAAGGGTCAGGTATTCCGGCGTCCACAAAAAGCAATTTCCGTTTTGCTGCCTTGCCGTGTAATCCAATTCTCCGCCAAGGAGGCAGATCAACTCACCGAGTTTCTGTAGATGCATCATCTCCGCCACCGCAATTTCCAGCAGAATTTTTGCATAGCGGCAATGCTTCATGGAAAGCCGGCTCTCATTGTTGACATATTGCGTAAGGGCGGACAGCTCCGATACCGAGCCGCAATAATCCATGCTGAGCATATCCGCATAATTTAAATTTCTACAGCTCACTTGTATAGGCGGATAAGGAAATTCCAGCATTGCCGGTTTTAAACCTGCCATACTGCAGCTGTTGACAAGGGGACTCTTTTTATTTTCCATACTCATGACCACGCCTTTCTATAACCTGCGAATCTTCTCCAAAAGGGAAACTTGAGCAGCTTTGCTGCGACTCACAATTCCACGGTGCCAAAGTTCCGATGAGAAATGCCGTGCTTTCCGGCATTTCTCCGACTAATCGCACAGCACATAAACCTTTATCGGCGTAGTCTGGGCAGGAATGCTTCTGGTTGACGAGCTGTATACCACCACCAGATTATGGTTTGCGGGGCTGCCCTGAAAATACTGATTATTAGTGGTTCTGATCTCCACGGATGCGTCCATATTCAACTGCAGAGTCTGGCTCTCATTGACCAGAGACATATTGTAATATCCCACATCCACAAACTGCCCGTTCCTGTTCTGTGCCGCAGCCACCGCATTGTACTGAGGGGGATAAATCAACGGCACGGGGGCATCTGCCGCATACCAGAAAGTACAGTTCATTCCTACGGACAAGGTCTCAAAATCCACGATAAAAGTAGTGGGCGTTACCACAAAATTAACCGTATTCTCATCCATATCCTCAAGAGTTACAAAAATCATGCATCCGTTTGCACGGCGGTTTCCGATTCTGGTAGGCACCATGTCCACAATGGTTCCCGTCACCGACTCAAATCGATTTCTCCTAAATGGTGGTCTTCCGAAATTAAAATCCATGTATTACTCCTCTAAATGCCTGCAGGCTGCTCTCACATTATACTATGCTTCCATACCTAAGATGGTTCCCCCTCCCAGCACATATTCTCCGTCATAAAACACGACAGCCTGCCCCGCCGTGGCCGCCCGTACCGGACGGTCAAAGGTACATAATACTTTTCCGTCAGGAAGCTTCCGAATCAGACAATACTCGCCCTTATGATTATAACGAATCTTGGCCAGCACTTTTACAGGAGCTTCCAAATCCTCCACAGCCATAAAATTCACTCTGTCACAGACCACCGTATCTGAAAAAATATCCTCGTTTTTCCCGATTACCACCTCGTTGGTCTCCGGACGTATCTGTGTCACAAACACGCGCTCCCCCATGGGCAGCCCCAGCCCCCGCCGCTGTCCGATGGTATAATGAGTGATTCCCTTATGAGCGCCCAGCACATTTCCCCATCGGTCCACGAAATTCCCCGGTCCGGGCACCCTCTCTCCGGCCGTTCTGTCGATAAAGCCCGGATAATCGTCATCCGGCACGAAACAGATTTCCTGACTGTCCGGCTTATGTGCCACAGGCAGCCCTGCCGCCTCTGCCATTGCCCTGATTTCTTCCTTCGTATAACCACCTACGGGCATCAGGGTATGTGCCAGCTGCTCCTGCGTCAGATTATATAATGCATAGGTCTGATCCTTTGCCGCCGTCACGGAACTGCGGACGGCAAACCTGCCGTTTGGCAGCCTGTGGATTCGGGCGTAATGACCGGTAGCAATATAATCCGCTCCAATGGCAAGACTCCGTTTCAAAAGCGCCTCCCACTTCACATACCTGTTACAGGCTATACATGGATTGGGCGTGTTTCCCCGGAGATATTCCTCCACAAAATAATCAATAACATTGCTTTTGAATTCCTGCTTAAAATTCATTACATAATAAGGAATCCCCAGCTTTTCCGCCACTCTTCCGGCGTCATCCACAGCCGACAGTCCGCAGCAGCCCCCCTTTGCCTCTTTGGCTTCTTCCTCCTCATCCTGCCAAATCTGCATGGTGACACCGATCACATCATATCCCTGTTCCTTCAACAGATATGCCGCCACCGAGGAATCCACCCCGCCTGACATACCCACAACCACCTTTTTATTCATTTGATTTCTCCTATATTTATACACCCCGTTACAATCCATGATTTCATACCATTTCACTTACCGCATTTTTAAATTGTAAACAGAAACATGCCGCGCAGACAAACAAATGTCCGTCTGACCGAAAAACACTGGTACAGCAGATTGTGCCGGTTTTCTTACAAGTCAGACGAACATTTCAGCAAACCAAATATATCATCTTCTATTCAATAATAATGCTTGCACATTTAATGTCATTTGCAAGATCAAACACTTTTCCGCTCTTAAGCCCTACAACCTTGGGCCTCATAGGATATTGCGGTGTATTCTTTACCACCTTGGCACGCTCGCCGTTGCTCAAAGTCACCAGACTGTCCACCGGATACAGGATTACCGTATCAATAAAACTACGCATATAATCCACGTCCAGTTCCTCCGTCATTGCCATAATCATCTCCAGTGCATCATGCGCCGAAAACCCTTTCTTATACGGCCTTTCTGTCACAAGCGCATCATAGATATCTGCCACGGATAGTACTTTTGCATAGGAAGAAATCTGCTTTCCCGTAAGCTTTAACGGATAGCCCCGGCCATTGATCTTCTCATGATGCTGTAGTACACCCGCCATTATTTCGGAAGGTATCCCCGATTTTTCTTTTAAAATTTTATACCCGAACAGAGTGTGGTTTTTCATAATGGTAAACTCCTCCTCCGTCAGTTTGCCCGCCTTATTCAAAATTTCATTGGGAATTTGGGATTTCCCTACATCATGCAGCAGCCCCGCCACGCCGATCTGGTAGATTTCCACCTCGGACATTCCGCTTTTTCTGGCGATAATCATAGCCATGGTCGCCACATCCACACTATGCTTAAAGGTATACTCGTCGCTTACCTTCAATGCGTCGATATTCATGGCCACGGCATCATTTTCGGAAATCGCGTGCATCAGGCTGTGGGTGATATTACTGGCAGTGTCGGTAAAATTGGGAGAATTTGTATCACTGTAAAGGAATTGTATTCCTTGGGACACACGCTGTTTCACACTGTCCGACAATGTGACTTTTGCCCGGTCCGCAACCTTTAACTTGGCAATGGTTTCCAAGGTCTCCGGCGCAACCTCAATCTCCTCGTCCGGATCTTCCTCTCCTTCTCTGATATATACACCGGGAACACCCATTTTGCGCAAAGCATCAATCAGGAAAGAATCCAGAACCGTTTTCCTCGCAATTAAAATACGTCCGGTTCTGTCGATAATCGCCTGATCAATCACCATACCTTCGTCTAATAATCTTGTACTTGTGTATCTTCGTCTAACCACTTTTATCCACCATTCACCCTAATCAGATTACATTCCGCTTGTATAACAATTTCTCTGCTTACAGACATTCCCACCCAGCCGCCACACACAATCCGACGGGACTATCGTTTCGATTAGGATGCCGCTTTTAAACGCTTTGCTGTCTTTTTGGATATTATACCCTATTTCTTCCTACTTTTCCACATAAAAATGTAATCCTGCCTTTTTCAAATTGATAAAAATATTCCAGAATTACATTTTATTCAGCCGGTTCACCCACTGGGTTGACGCGTCCATGGCAGTGCGGCAGGCATTGGTCTGATCCGGCGCATTCAGCATTACAAAATCATGAATGGTTATTATTATATGTATCTCTTTCGTTTTTGCACATCTGTCAACCGTTCCGCTCAAATACCAAAGCGTAAAAAATCATTCATTGTCTTGATCAAAATCTATAAATGAGCAAATTTGAATTTTTACCAAAATTACTTTATATGCTTTAAAACTAAAGACACCATACCTTTTTGGGTGTATACTGTTTTTGCCTAGAAAACAATAACCTGCAAAGGATGATGTCTTATAGAAAACA
>CAJUTJ010000100.1 GCA_910589655.1 uncultured Acetatifactor sp.
ATAGTGTGAAAAATACTTCTAAGGCAGCAAAAGACACTGCCTAAGAAGTATTAAGTTTCCCAAACTGCTGAAGCAGTTAGAAAAACGCGAAAGACAGCGTTTTTCATATCTATTTGAGCCGCTAAAGCGGCATGGGGGATTATTATGGACATCGATTATAATGGAAGTTATGACGTAGGGAATTTTTTTGATACAGGAAGTTTTGACGTAAAGTGCGATTCCAAACTTTATGGATCCGGACGAATTACATTGGAGTATAGAATACATTCTAAATTCAATGAGGAAGATTTATCAAGGATTCTCTCCTTTATTCAGGAGAATTATTATCATGCATATGGACAGGTTTTAGCAGGAGTGCTTTCTGCCTATAAAAACAATCCCAAATGGGATGTCTGGATGGAGGAGACAAAAGATTTTTTGCGGATTAATTTTACGGAAAAAGAGGAACTTCATTCCTATATCGGGAAGCCTATTATTGAGCTGGCGTCTTGTAATGGAAAGACTTTTTGGGGGATGGACTTTCCCGGCGGAACAAATAAATTATCGTTTGAACATGGCTTTTGTACTGTTTTTGAACAGAAAAAGCTGCTGGTGCTCGCAGACAACGATTTTCCGCTTGTTCTGAAATGGTGGGATTATTATTATGCCGACGGTAATATACTGACATCTTGAGTCATTGTTACTATCAACACATAATTGTCCGGTTATAGCTGACATTATCCGGTGTGGATCCTGCCTGCAAGTTTTAAAAGCGGATCAGAAATATTCTAAAAGACGTTATAAAAGACGTCTTTTTATTTTGGCATTTTCAAAATTTTTATTTAACATATTAAAAAGAATAAAGAAAACTATAAATAACAAGATAAATATAAAATTATATATATAATTTTAAAAATTGAATAAAAATATTTGAAAATAATTACGAACATGGTAAAATAATGATAGGACATATATATTTTATAAAGTGTGAGGATATGATATGGAGAAATTACATTTGACAGACCTTTTTGATGTGGAGACTCTTCAACGGCTTCAGGACTCTTTTTCCTCCGCGTTAGGGATTTCAACGGGTATCTCCGATCAAAACGGAGTGGCTTTAATCCCCCATATTTCCAATTGTGCATTTTGCTCCAAGTATACAAAGGGGTCGGAGGAAGGCCTGAGAAGGTGCCAGCTTTGCGACAAGCAGGGAGCGGAATCGGCCATAGAGAACGGCGGTACGAAGACATACACCTGCCATGCGGGGCTGAGGGACTATGCGGTGCCCATTATTGTGGAAGGACATTATCTGGGGTGCATATTAGGCGGTCAGGTACTGTATGAACCTTTGCCGGAGGAGAAGGTCAGGGCATATGCGGAGGAACTGGGAATATCACCGGACGAATATGCCGCCGCCGCAAAAGAAATTCCCATAGTTTCCGAAGAAAAGTTGGAAAATACCGCCGAATTTTTACATAATATAGCAGGTCTGCTCTTTCAAATGGCATATGAGAGATATAAAACGTTCCAGATGAGCAGTGTCATAGAACGGGAAGCTCATATGAAATCCGATTTTTTGGCGAATATGAGCCATGAAATCCGCACGCCCATGAATGCGGTCATCGGTATGGCGGAGATGGCGCTGCGGGAGGATCTGCCGCCTGCAGCCAGAGAATATATCAAGCAAATCATGGCTTCCGGAAATACGCTGCTTGCCATTATCAATGACATCTTGGACTTTTCCAAGATTGAAGCGGGGAAAATGGATATCAATATGGCAGAGTACGAGCCCTTCTCCATTGTGAAGGATATTGCCAATGTAATCATGACCAGAATCGGGGATAAACGGCTGGAATTTATCGTGGATGTGGCGCCCGATATTCCGAGACAGCTGATGGGGGACAGTATCCGCATCCGCCAGATTATTATTAATCTGGCAAATAACGCGGTGAAGTTTACGAGGGAGGGATATGTCCATCTTTCCATCGGCTATGAGACGAAATCCGACCGCGAAATTATGCTTAAGGTTTTCGTGGAAGATACGGGCATCGGAATTAAAAAGGAAGATATCGGAAAACTGTTTCAATCCTTCCAACAGTTGGACAGCAAGAGAAACCGTAATGTGGAGGGAACCGGTCTGGGGCTTGCCATATCCAAGCAGCTGGTCACGTTAATGAACGGGCATATCTGGGTGGAGAGCGAATATGAAAAGGGAAGCCGTTTCTCTTTTGAGATTCCGCAGTTTGTGATAAACAGCCAGCCTTCCATAGAGACGGAAAAGGGAGAGAAAAAGACCGCAGGATTGTTCTGCAATCATATGCATATGCGGGAACATATGAGGAAAATGCTGGCGCAGTTGAATGTAAAGTGTCTGATCGTGGAGAAAAGAGAGGATTTAAAACAGTTAGAGGAGAGAAACGCAGAGTTTTTCTTTATCGAATTGGAAGACAATATCTATGCTTCCATCACAAACGATTACATGACCTCACATCCCGGAATGACAGGGGTATGGATAACGGAGTTCCATGAAAAAGTCAAACCTTATCAGGAAAACGTTATAGCCGTTTCAAAGCCATTGTGTATTATGGATTTGGCGAAAATATTGGCTCACGAAGATTTGTACGGAAAGGGAGAGGATACCGAGGAGAACTTTGAATTTATCGCACCGGATGCGGAAATTCTCATTGTGGATGACAATGAACCGAATCTGATGGTGGCGGAGGGGATATTGGCGCCGCTGCAAATGAAAATCGACAAGGCATCGGGAGGCAAGCAGGCCATCGAAATGGTGGGGAAAAAGCATTATGACCTGATATTCATGGATCATATGATGCCGGAGCTGGACGGAATAGAGACAACGCGCATTATCCGCCGTTTCCATGAGGAGTATGACAATGTCCCCATTATTGCGCTGACTGCCAATGTGATGGAAGAGTCAAGGGCAATGTTTCTGGTGGAGGGAATGAATGATTTTGTGGCAAAGCCCATTGAGCTGAAGGTCATCGTGGCAAAGATTAAGCAGTGGCTGCCTGCGAAGAAGATCCAAAAGGTTCAGGGCGGAACAGGAGTGCGGGAGCAGCAAAAACAGAAGAAACTGTCAAGCATTGCGGAGAAAATTGCCATTCCGAAATTGGATGTAAAATCCGCATTGAAGCTGGCGGGAAGCGAGAAGCTGTTCTGGCAGATTTTGCGGGAGTATGCCAAGACCATCTCTAAAAAGACAAAACTGTTCCAGCAGCATTTAGAGACAAAGGATTGGAAGAAGTATACCATCGAAGCCCATGCGCTGAAAAGCTTTTCCAAACAGGTGGGGGCAGTGGAGCTGTCGGAGCTGGCGGCGAAAATGGAGCAGGCGGGAAACAACGGCGATATATCGTTTATCCTCTTACATCATGAAGAAATGATGGGAAAATATAAGGAATATGAGTCTATTTTAGGGGAATATCTGGAGCTGCCCAATGATGCAGCCTGCGATGCCGGTAAGAAGGAGGAGGACTTTGACGCCGGAAAGCTGTTAAGCCTGCTGGACGGTATGGAGGAGGCAATTGATAATCTGGATATGGACACCATGGACGAGGTGGTGGGGCAATTGCAGAAGATGGCGCTTCCCCAAGAGCAGAAACCGTATTTTTTACAGCTGAAAGATGCCGTGGAGGTTTTGGATGTGGAAGCCTGTGATACGGTGGTAAAAGAATGGAAACAACACTTTTTTGCATGACCATCCGCATGGCCGCCGTCCGGGGCTGAGCGCGAAAGCCGATTGCTCCGCACTTTGTGCTCCCGCAATCGCCGCCTGTATTCGTATTCCGGACTGTCGTCCTGCATACTCATACAGGCTTGCCCGTCCGATGTCCATGCAGCTGTG
>CAJUTJ010000101.1 GCA_910589655.1 uncultured Acetatifactor sp.
TAGGGCAGGATTCACTAGGTTTCCTCCTGCCCCCGTTCGACTTGCATGTGTTAAGCACGCCGCCAGCGTTCATCCTGAGCCAGGATCAAACTCTCATATAAATTGTTTTTTCCTGTCAGATTTTCATCTGGCTTTCTTTTTTCTGGGATCCTTTTTTCAAAGGACCTGTTCTCTGAATTATTCTCGGCTCCCCTTTCAGGGCGCCCTTTTGGAATTTTTCAGGGTTGCATTACTGTTCGGTTGTCAAGGTGCTGCTGTCTGATCAGGTTTGGTGTTTTTGTTCTTCATCCGTTGTCCTCAGCGACAGCTTACTTAGAATACCATAAGCTTTTTGCTTTGTCAACTACTTTTTTAAAACTTTTTCAACTTTTTTCTACACCGTTTTTTCTCTCAGACAGTGGACTTTCATATTAGCATATTACTGCTAATTTTGTCAACAACATTTTCAAAAAAAATTGGAAGCACTTTTTCCGGTACTTCCGATTCTAAAACTTGGCAGTCTAAACGGAGAAAGAGGGATTTGAACCCTCGCGCCGGTCACCCGACCTACACCCTTAGCAGGGGCGCCTCTTCGGCCTCTTGAGTATTTCTCCATATCCGAAGTACGACACTGCCAATATTTTATTTTTGCATCAACATCTATGACGCAAAAATTATTATACATAAAGCTTCCGGCTTTGTCAATCATTTTTTCATGTTTTTATTTTAACTTTAATAACAACTTATATGGCGAAGCTCATTCCCTATCCCAATATAATGATAATCCTTTTACGAATTGCTTCATAACCAAAAACAACTATGCTCTTTGAAACATGACCAGCTTATTCCAATCCCCCATATTCTTCTATAGCCGCCTCTATCCTTTTCTTAACCAAATCAGCAATCTGCGGTGTTTTCATAGAAGCATATTCCATATATGAAATAGGCGGCAGATAAACCAGCTTTACCGTTACTGGTGCAATTGATTTTTCGTCAAACGGTTTAAAGGAATTGATCAGGGCGCAAGGTACAATGGGGCATTGCGCTTTTACGGCGCTCTTAAACGTCCCCCCTTTAAACGGAAGAAGCCTATTTCCCATTTTGCTTCTGGTTCCCTCTGCAAAAATAAGAAAGTTTCTGCCTTTTTTTACTTCCTCCGTGACCTGATTAATCACTTCAAGAGATTGCCGAATATCTTCTCTGTCAATTACAATAGACCGCAAGGCAGCAATCACTTGCTTCAGCAGAATCACATTACTGGCTTCCTTTTTAATTACAAAAGCAAACGGAACCGGACATGATTCCAAAAATACAAGCACATCAAACAGACCCTGATGGTTGGGAAAAAATATAAACCCGTCTTCCTTCGGTATATTTTCCAGACCGTGAGACTCAATCCGCACACGTCCCGCCCTATTAGCCGCTTTTGTAACTTTTTTAACAAATGCATAAGACTTCTCCAAATCGAAATCTTTTTTCTGTCCATACCACCATATTCCTGCCATGTAGTATGGAACTCTAATGATCAATCTTAGAACCATTAAAACAATACGCATCATTTTGATTAAATCTTTCTTATCTCTTCGATACTAATTTATTTTGCATCTATTTGTTTCATCTTCCAAAATGGATTACCTGCTGCCATTCTTGCAATACTTGTCTATGGCTGTTTCGTAAAGGTTATTCCCTTGTGAATCCATTACCACAATTACCGGAAAATCCGCCACCTCCAGTTTTCGAACGGCTTCCGTTCCCAAGTCTTCATAGGCAATTACCTCTGAAGAAGTAATGGAACGGGATAAAAGTGCTCCTGCGCCGCCGACCGCCGCAAAATAAACTGCGCCATTACGAACAACGGCATCCTTCACTTCCTGCGTTCTCTTTCCTTTGCCAATCATACCTTTCAGCCCCATATCCAACAGCATCGGCGCATATTTATCCATTCTGCTTGCGGTAGTAGGGCCTGCGGAACCGATGACCTTACCGGGTCTTGCAGGAGAAGGTCCCATATAATAGACAACATTATTCTTTACGTCTATGGGAAGCTGTTCCCCCTTCTCTATTGCCTCATGTATTCGCTTATGTGCCGCATCTCTTGCTGTGTACAGCGTCCCCGTGAGATATACATAGTCACCTGCTCTAAGGGAAGAGGCATCTTCATCACTAAGAGGCACCCTGATATATCTATTCATATAATTAATCCTCTCTTACTATTTATTTCGTTATTCAAATATACGCTTACCATCCGCTTTTTCATAATGCTGCCTTACCACAATTCCTAATTCAGCACATTTCATATTAATTAAGCAATACATTGCATTTATATCATTTTTTTCAAATTTACCGCCATGCCGCCAGCAGCGGTACAAACAATAATAGAGAACTTGTACAAAATTCTATATTTAATAGAGCGAATTCATTTCGCAAAATGTGTTCTATTTCGTTAAAAGCTTTTAATATTTTCAGAAAGAATCGCGCAGTCCGACTTTTATATCTTAAATTTCATTAGGAATCGGTAACAGTTCAAACAGCTCTCCTGCGAAGTCAAAATTGCGTCTCTATGCGATTTTGCGAGACATGCGGGCGCCAAAACGCATTCTTTCCGCGTTTTGTGTGCATTCTTGTAACGGTTAAGTGACCTGTCTGAACTGTTGCAAGAATTGTTTTGTGAAGAATTGTTTTGCAAAAAATTTCTTTACAAAATTCTTACAGCATGGCGGTTTACATGACAACAAATATTGACTGCTACCGGCAAGCCTGCTATGTGGGTAGGATATGTATTAATATTTACCGACAACGCTGTAACGGTTCCACCCAGCCCTCCGGGGCCGATCCCCGTGTCGTTAATTTTCTGCAGTAGTTCCTGTTCCATAGCGCGCACATAAGGTATGGATGACCTTTCGCTTACAGAGCGGGTCAACGCTTTTTTTGCCATTAACGCGCACTTTTCAAAAGTTCCTCCAATGCCTACCCCTACTACCATAGGCGGGCATGCGTTTGGTCCGGCATCCTTCACGGCAGTTAAAATTGCCGCTTTTACCCCTTCTATGCCGTCTGCAGGTTTCAGCATGAATATTCTGCTCATATTTTCGCTGCCGAATCCCTTGGGCGCTACCGTTATTTTGACCTGATCTCCGGGCACTATTTCATAATGAATAACTGCCGGTGTGTTATCGTTTGTATTGTCACGGTATATAGGATCCTTCACAACAGATTTCCTCAGAAAGCCTTCTGTATATCCCTGACGCACACCTTCCTGAACGGCTTCTTCCAATATGCCTCCCTCAAAATGAACATCCTGACCGATTTCAATAAAAATTACTGCCATACCGGTATCTTGACAGATCGGGATCATATCTTTTCCCGCTATCTGCATATTCTCTTGAAGCTGTTCCAGAATCTGACGGCCAAGAGGCGCTTCTTCACTTTCCACAGCTTTGCGCAAAGCGCACTGCATATCCTCTGAAAGAAAATGGTTGGCTTCTATACACATTTCTTTTATGCTTTTTGTTATTTCTTTGACTTTCAGTGTTTTCATAAAAACCTCATTCCGTGATTTCTTTTCTCACCATCTCAAGCTCTTCCTGTGTCGCCTCGTTTGGAACCCAGCCAAGCTCCTGGCCATCCCCCTCATATCTGGGAATCACATGAATATGAAAGTGATGTATGGTCTGCCCCGCCGTCTCTCCATTGTTCTGCAGCAGATTCAAACCGTCACACTTCAATTTTTCTCTCATCTTTCCGGCTATCTTCTTAGCCAAGACAATAGCTTCTGCCGCCGTTTCATCAGAAAGTTCAAAAAGGTTAATGGCATGCTTTTTCGGCAATATCAAAGCATGACCCTTAGTTACCGGCGCTAAATCCAAAATCACACGAAACTTTTCATCCTCATAGATAGTTTTTGAAGGAATTTCTCCTTGTGCAATCTTACAAAATATACAATCACTCATAATAATCTCCATTTCCGCTCGGCTTTTTGCCCAGACCAATTTCGGAGCAGGCAAAGCCCAGACACTAATCCTCTGATTCTAATAATCAGTCTTCGTACTTCCCATCATGCCACCAGCACCGCAAAACATACTGAATTTACATTCAACTGGCAATTCTCTTTCAAACTGAACTTATACAAACCATTTCACCTTAAGGACAAAATTTTTTGTATTTTTATGACCGGCATTTCCGTAATATCTTTCGTGCATATCATCATTTACTGCTTTAAGCTCAATACAAGACGCCCCTTTCACCTTTACTCGTTGTTCAAGTTCTCTCAGAAGCATACTTCCAATCCTTTTGTCTTGGCACTTATAGGCAATAATTATTTCATCAAGTGTATGTCCTATAATATCATCATACTGCTTGAAGTATCCCATTACAAAACCTAAGACATTATTTGTATTCTCTACTATCAGCCCATGGGAATCTTCCATACCCAATACCTGATGAATCCGCTTTGCTGCCGCATTTTCATTCCAGCAGACCCCTCCTATTCGTTGTAACTAAGAAATATAAAGAGGAAAGACCGCCATAATATTTTCCGATTTCATCTCTCTAAAAGCATAGATTTCTATCTTCCCAGCAAAGATCAAGTTATATACTTGATTATAAAATATATGGCTGCTGCCTGCAATGTATATTTATAAGCTCATTTTGAATGGGTACACAATTTCGAAAAGAGAGATTTATTTTCTCTATACCTTTTCCGCAAAAGTAAACAATTGATCCAATGTTCTCAGTATTTTGAAATCCCCTTTGGTCTTCATGACCCCCGACATAAAAGCTCTCTGAAACGTCATTCTGCCGTTTACGATATCATCCATGGTATCTCGATTTAACTGTACTTCGACATCCGGCTGCTTCGGCGAACCGTACCCGCATTCCAGCTGCGGTCCATTGACTTGTAGTATCAGTTTTTTCTTCTTCTCCTCTATGGTAATAGAATATTCCGCATCAAACCCCGGCTGTGGCTTAAAGGATTTTTTTAAGGCAGCAACATACTCATCGTCTTCTCCCCCTTCTTCGCTCATCATACCCCTAAAAAGGCTTGCCAGCTCCTGAATATCTTCCTTTTGCCGCTGAACGTAAGTATCATCCGAAACATACTGTGACAATTGTTCCGTCTCCTGAGGAGTCAAATGAATCGTCTGAGGGACATTAATTTTTTGTTTAACAACCTGATTGCTTGCCGGAAAACTGGCCATACGCTGATTAATAGTGCGGTACATGTTTTCGGCCTTTTTTTCAATAATGCGCAAATATTCTTCATTCATCTCCAATACCACCGTATTTTCGATGTAGCCGCAAAGTCCGCTGCAAGGCAGCCCCCCTAAAATCTCCCACGAAGTGGAAAGGTTCAGCTTCGCCTCCTGTTCTCCGTATGTTGTAGACATAACAACAGGGCACATATATATCTTAGCAATTTTTTCTTTATCGCCGTAAAGCCAGCAGGCATCCAAAAACTGCTGCATAAAGCCACCGATTCCATACCATTCCACTGTAGTTGCCAAAATAATACCATCCGCATCCTTCAAAGTCTGCGGAAGAGTAGCTATCGTATTTTTACATTCATATAAATTATAGCGAGTTACGTTTACCCGCAGTTCTTCCAGTATCTCCTGCATTTTATTGATGACATAAGATGTGGGATCATCAATAATACCCCGTCCCCCATAATAGATATTAATATTCAACCTGATGCCTCCTGACTTCCGTTCCTTTTTCTCTGAAAAAAGCACATAATACTGCCGGCTGCAAATCCGGCAAGCAATCCTCCTATATGTGCTGCATTATCAATGTTTCCGCTTGTATATCCGCTATACAGAGATAAAAATATCATTAGTAACACTCTGGTCGTAGTGACATTTTCCGTACTCCTTCCGGAGAACAGCGCCAAAGACAGCAGTACTCCGTCCAATCCGAATATTGCACCACTGGCTCCCACCGTACCTAACGGATCACTGTTCAAAATCTTAACGTACAGTGACAATAAGTTACCTGCTATTCCCGATAAAAAGTAAAGCAAACACAAACGTATATGGCCAATCTCCTTTTCTATCATAGCCCCTAGAAAAAAGAGAATCAACATGTTGTTAAAAATATGGCTAATTCCGCTATGAAGGAACATTGCCCATAGAATTCTGCCATATTCCTTCTGTCCAACCACACCCCGAATAGTCAACATGCCCCTATCATATAAAATATTTCCGGAGCAAACACATGCCAAAAAAACAAATATGTTAATAAGCACAAGCACTCCGCTTATCAGTGGAATCTGTTTCAATCTATTCAATGATACCGACTTCCTTCCGGCAAAACTTTAACGGATTTTTTTCAATTATATTAATTCAAAGCTCTCCACTTCCTCCATCGCAGTAAATATATTTATTATTTCATTTTTGCCATAACATGCAGGTACAATCACATAACACTTCATACTCGGACCCATGTTGCTTTTCTTGTCCCATTTAATTTGATAAAGCGTCATCTTATAATAATCTATTCGCTCCATCAATTTATCATAATCCTGCGTCCCATGAGGAAATCGAAAACAAACCTGCGCTCTGGTAGGCTGCTTTACAATCCATAGATTCTTGTGGAGAAACCATTGGATAAAAAGCATAATCACGGTAGTACCGATGCCCATAGCATACATTCCTGCCCCCAATGCCATGCCGATTCCTATCGTTGCCCAGATTCCTACAGCGGTAGTGATTCCGCTGACATTTCCCTGTCTGCCGATAAATATAATACCGCCGCCCAGTATACCGATACCGGTAATGATTCCTGCCGCCACACGAGATACATCCCATGAGGCTCCGGATAGATTCACGACATCCGTGAACCCGTATTTTGATATAATCATCATCAATGCTGCCGCCAATGAAACCACCATATGGGTTCTGGTTCCTGCAACCTTTATTCTCTGCTGACGTTCTATACCAATCGCTCCACCACATACACAGGCAAGAATGAGCCTAAGAAAGAAAACAATATTTACCCACAATCCCATTGTCATATTGTCAAGCATGGAAAATATTCCTCCCTCCGCCGCTCTCAAAAACACCCTTACCGAAACGAAAGATAATCAGAACTTCAAAGAAGCTAAAATCTGCCTTCATAATCGCGGAACATAAACAACGGTTTGGCAAAGCGGATTTCATCATAATTCAACAGTATATCATATTTTGCCTTTAAATGGAAGATTTTCCTTAAGGCCGGCCGGAACTGCTAACGAAATATAAGGATTATGTTACCGCACTTTATTTCGTCCTCTGATTCAAGTTTGCGTCTCTCATAGGGTTCCAGACGAAGACCGTTTTTATAAGTACCGTTTGTGGAATTTAAATCCTCCAAATAAATTTCCGTCCCTTGTTTCATAATTCTGGCATGCATTCTGCTGACAGATATGTCCTCCAATACCAAATCCACTTCTTCTTTCTTTTTTCCGATGCAAAAAATTTCCTTACTGAGACTTGCCAGAAGTTTCCCTTCCGGTGAATAAAGCCGGTGCTCCATATTGTCGGAATCAGGTCTTTCTTCTATGTAAACGGTTCTGCCATATTCTGTTTCCTGATCGTCATCTATCGTCTTGCCATACGTATATGTCTCTTCTTCCGCAACGGCGTATCCGTTCATTTCTCTCTGCATTTCTTTACGGTAATTCTCCTGAATGTCTTTATTTTTTCTTTTCTTTCCTTCAAAAATACTGAAAAATTTCTTTTTTTCCTCTTTTGTTGTCACTAACTGCTCTTCGGCTGTCGGCGGTTGCTGCAGTTCCTGTTCCATACCCTCTGTGCCAAGATTATCAATCGTCTCGGTTTTTTTTACCTCCTTCCGCTCCAGCAATACGGCATCCTCAAAAATCTGCCCTTGAAGATAAATATCTCCGTTTTTTTCCAGCTGGTCGTAAACATGATACACAAACTCCACCAGTGTCTCGTCTTCGTAATCAATATGTTCCACCCAAAAATCCACAAGTTTCCCAAAAGAATTTTCATATTCACAATATGGTATATACATGAAAGAAAAAATGCGATTATCCAAATCCGCAAAAATCTGTTCCGGGTGCCAGATTACATTGTGGTCATCCAGTAAAAACCGATCTAATTCCTGTTGAATCTGCCGATAACTCCACATAAAATCACAAATCCAGTCTCTGGTAATACATCTTCTTTCAAATATTTGAGCAATATTCTGTTTGGAGGAAATATCATAGTACAAATATGCCTGTCCGTCAATATACCGCAAGCTGCACGGCAACAATCCTTTAATTCCTCCTCTGCTCAAAATACAGTATTGATACCTTTTGTCCTCCGGCTTCTGATTTAACAGAAGCCTTTCGTAATTGCAATGAAGATTCCTTACATATTCTGTCTGTAACATCTCATGTCCTCCTATTCCAGTTTCGTCTCAACGCCGCCGTACCCTCTAAGGAAAGCAATTTCCATCCCTATAATGCACAGCCGCAAATTCTCTCTGATATTTTCGTTTCGTGACTGATATATAATTTTTTACTTGTAAAGAAGTTACTGTTTGGATGTTTCTATTTAGATGTCTCTTTATTATATGTTTCTATATTATAGGTTTCTATTTACATGTCTCTATTTACATGTCTCTACTTACATGTCTCTATTTACATGTCTCTATTTACATGCTTCTATTTACATGCTTCTATTTACATGCTTCTATTTACATGTTTCTATTTGGACTTTTACTTTATTGCAATTTCTAATAAATGATATTGGAGATATTCTATGGGCTTTATAAACGGCATCCGTGCTCCAAATATTCTGCCGGTTCCAAAAATTCCATCCCATGAACGGAAAATGGAATTCTCCTCGCCCGGCTGCCTCAATGATTCCCTTTCTCCATTTCATTTCGAACATAACAATATCCCATGCTACATACTTATTCCGGTACAATCCGGTCGTTTGAAGGTGAATTTTTTCTGTCAGTTCTTCCGCCGTTTTGGCTTCTGCAGCCGCACCCCGTAAAGTCTGGGCTGCCATATCTTGTTCCAACAGACATCTGTCATACTGAAAGACAAACAAGCCCACAGCCAATGTTATTATAAAAATAGTTATGGGCATAACCAGTGCTGCCTCCACGGAAAAAAATGCGTTTATTCTTTTATTTATGTTTATTCCTTTATTTATGTTTATTCCTTTGTTCATATTTCCTCCTAGTTTATTCACTTGCCTTATTCGGCAATCTGTTTTGCCATGCGCCTTCCGGCACAAATTTTCAGGTCTGGTCTACCATCTGCAATTTTGCAAAATCATTTTGCATCGGCAGAGCGTTGGAAGCGATACGGTAACTGTTCACCAAATACTCTTTCCGAGTATTGTTAATGACGTGTGGAAACAACCGCCAAATGGAGAGCCGAAAAGACTCGAATGTAATCCAATCAGTATATTATCTCCTATCTGCCCGCTCCGGCGGGCAGATAAGTCAGGATTGTAAAATGCCTTTTCATACTTCCAGACATGCCGACACAGTCGGTACAAACAATCAATGAATCGGTGCAAGCCGGGAAGAATCGCGCCAGCAATTCTTCTAACTGCTTTAGCAGTTTGGGAAGAAGCTCTGCAGAATCTCATATCAAGATGAATAACACATATTTTGACGTATTTTAACTGTTTTAACAGTTTGGAAGGCTTAAAGTTTCTCTGCGAAACAGACCTTGCTGTGAGCAGTTAGAAACTCTTCTCACACTATTAACTCAGAAAGCAAATACCCTACGGTCAGAAAAGGTATATAGGGAATTCTTGTCCATCTATTGACTCTGTGCAGCACCAGCAGAATGACCGATAAAATTGAAATTAAAATCAGACTGAACATAGCTGTCAAAATGATTCCTTGGATTCCCAGAGCACTTCCCAGAAGTAATAATACTACCCCGTCCACCCATCCGGCTTTTCCTGTACTGACAGCCAGCAGAAGCAAGAGTATTCCGGGAGCCATTCCCCATAAGCTTCCTGTAATGTGATATTCCTCAAATGCATATTTATAGAATCCTCCACATATTATGCCTGCTCCTCCTAGCAGAACCATCCACACCGGCACACTTTTATACCGAATGTCAAACAGGCTCAATCCTATCAGCCATAGAAGTACTAATATTTTTGCCATATGCTTTTTCCCGAACCTTTCTTATGTAATTTCGCCGCATAGCCATATTCTCTGCCGCTTCAGACAAATATCCACATAGATATCCCCTTCCCGCTAATTTATTCACAAATCTTCCCTCGTCCGCGACAGCCTGTCGGCGATAGATTCTGTCATTCCCCTCCGCATCTTCCGCATGGGCGATAATCTCCGGCTTCTTTTAACAAGATAGCAAATACGGTTCTTTTCAATCCGGAACAATTTCTTTGATAATGAAAACAGTCCCCTTCCCGCGTGATATATAAGACACGGGATCCTATTTCTCCTCGGCATTTCATACATTCCGAATATTTTCCGCCATTTTCATTGCGATATTTATCCACATTTTCTGCCGCAATTTCTTGTATCGAAAGTTGTAAATGTGTACAGTTTCTATCCTTGTGATATACTTTTCCCGTTTCTGCCACATATACTGTGATACCTTTCTCTCCTTCCCCCTCTTCTCCTCCGGTAATGTCATAACCATTCCAGATATGAGCATAATACCGATTGGCCATGCGAAAAGGAACAAATCCCACCAACCCACACCACGGAGAAACCCCATAAGTAACGATAATTTCAATCTCATCCCCGCAAGGAAATATTTCGCTCTCCCAAAAATGCAATCCGGCAGTACCTTGGGACAGTGGAGATGCGTTAAGATAATCTTCTCCCAGATAGTCTACCAGCTGATTTTTGATGTATTTATATGAAAAGGCAATCCCTGCCATTTCCTTCCACCACGAATCTTCTTCTCCAGCCTCCATTGCCCCAAGTGTCTCTTCTTCACTCAATATATAGCCGTAAACAGCCAGCCTGTTCCCCGTCTCCCAAAGAGCCGTCTGCAAATTCCCGTGAAGCCGAATCATCTCTATGGCACAGCTCAAATTCACAAGAAAAAACAAAAATACGGGTAATACCGCCGCCGCTTCCACGGTCATGCCGGCATACAGTCTGTGAGATAAGAAGGCAGCCAGCGATGTCTCCTCTATGGAGCAGTGTGCTGATTCTTTCAAGTTTTGGGCGAAACTTGTGTCTATGTTCTGATCAATCGGAGAAGGATTTCCATAGTTTGTCAACGAGTTACTTTTATTTTTCCTCCATAGAACAGACATCGCTGTCCACCTTCCTTTCTTAACCGTATGTCTCTTTAAGAGATGCACCTCCATGTGGTTTTATCACCGGAAATTCTCAAAAACGATTACCGATTACCACAATACCTGTACAAGACGCTATGACTTATTGCGGAAAATAGAACTTTTTCCTTGTAATTTCAAATTGAAATCCATGTCTGCTTTCTACTTCTATGTATGCTTCCAGTCCGGCATAGCATCCATCCAAACGAAAAGCCCCATTCCCCGAAGTCATGCGGATATCTGCTTCTACCATGTTCATGGCTCTGGCAGTCAAGGTATCCAGATCCGTACACATCATAAAAATTCTCAGATAATCTTCATATGTGAGATCGTTTTTATGAAATTTTTCACTTTCGTGGAATTCCTCAATTTCATAAAATTCCCCATTCTCATGAAATTCCCTGATCTCATAAAATTCCTCATTCTCATAAGTCTTTTCGTTTTCTGTTTCTTCTCGTTCATTCAGCTTTCCTGACAAAGCATTTTCCAAACTGTAATGCCATGATTCGGTATCCTTCAGCAAGGGAACACTTCCGCCTGCAATTAATGTCTTAACATCATAAATGCTTTCCGCGAAGGCCCAGCCCAATATGATAGCCGCTTCCAGAACAGGAGCTACTTCGGGAACCATGGCTAAATCACATACCAAAGCCGCTGCAAGCTCTGCTTCGCCACGCTTCTCTGTGTCGGAAAGCAGGTGCAAGGTATTGGCTGCCTCACGGATGGCACAGATTCTGTTTAATACCGAGCGAAGATTTTCCGCGTCGCTGTTTCCATCCGATACCAAATATTCAATTTGATATTTAAGCCCATCCTCCTCATCGACCTTACCGTAATGTCCCATATAACGCAGCAGATACTCTTGGAAAAGAAAGCGTTCCCACAATTGGTCAGCCTCTGACAGCGGTTTCAGGGCAATATTGCCCCGATTGGTCTGTCCTTGTTCCATCCTGTCCGTAACGCTTCCTTCTGTCCGAAATACACCGGCGGACAGTTCACTATTCTCATCCAAAACCAGCTTCAATATCCCTTTTTTCCGCTGTTCCTCCAAGCGAATGGTAGGATTACTGATATGAAAGATATAGGGTTCCTCCTCCCCTATGTCAATTTCCATGCCGTCGTATTCCTGAATCTCATAGTCCAGCCGTTCTTTTTCCTCCTCCACATCTCTCTCTTCCAGTCCGTTTATCTCAATAACCTGCATCCAGTTCTGAAGTTGCATCAAAAGATTTAGGCCTATATCATCCTTGACGGCTTCGGCAGCACATTTTCGAAATACCGCACCTTTTTCATCGGTCAGAACCGATACTCTTTCCAGAGATACTTTCTTTGCATACAACGCAAAGAAGTCCCGGTAAAATAGAGAACCCAAAAATACATCCTTTAAGTCCAGATTCTTCTTCAAATAATATTCCAAATGTTTTTCTGTGTTGATTTTACCGGGCAAATTGGTGCCGTAAGATGAGTCCACTGCAAATAGATTATATTGATTGAAAAGTTCCCTGTGGTATTCTGCCAATACACTCTGTAAACCGATTTCCGCGGCAATCTCTGTCTCCAAACGGGCTCCATTTCTACGTGCTCCTTCAATTAATGTCAGACACAGGGAAAGAATCAAAGTGATACAAAGTGCAAGATAGACCGTGAGATATGCATTTTCCTGCTTTCTCAAATCTTATTAGTCTCCTTTGTAATCTTATCAAAGATATTGTTTACCAGATCGGTAATTCGATCTTTAAAGATAATGACAAGTCCCACCAAAACCACAATGATTAAAATGATTTCCACCGTTCCCATACCGTCCTCTTCTCTGATAAAGTCTCTAATGTCTTTTAATTTACCCATAATAAAATCCTCCTTTTCTGTCTGATATCTCTTGTAATCTTAAACCTTTATTTCTTGGAATATTTTCGATATTATTTTTCCTATCCCCCCTCTTTCTCAACCATGCCGCTTGTCCGGTGTGCCCACAGCTTGACATCAGGCCAATTATATAGAATGAATTTTCATTCTGCATAACAAATTTCCAACGGCGCGACGGCAGCTTATTGCATACTAATCTCCATGATTTTACCTCGCAAAATCTTAGATCTATGCGAAGAATACCCTTATTTGAGAAATTCTTCTCACGCTTTCAAACATACCGCCAATAACAGTACAAACAATGAATGGATCAACCGGTTCAAAATCTGGAAGAATCGCGCCGGCGATTCTTCTAACTGCTTTAGCAGTTTGGTGAGAAGCTCTGCCTCGCAGAGCGTGAAATCACTTAACAAGGTTCTTGCGAGCTTAGTGATTTCCTTCACACTTTTCCTTTCACACTTTTCCTTTCACACTTCCCGTCATGCTTCCATCGGCGGTACAAACAATTTATGAATCGGTACAAGGCCGGAAAAACGCTGCTCTTGCGTTCCTCCAACTGCTTTAGCAGTTTGTGAAAAAGCTCTGCTCCGCAGAGCGTGAAATCACTTAACGAGATTCTTGCGAGCTTAGTGATTTCCTTCACACTTCACATGGCAGAAAAAGCAGGCACCATAATCATAACCATCACTACCGCCAGCATCAGCACCATCGGCACCAGCAGTTTTGTTCCCGCCTCTTCGCCCAATCTCTTACAGCTTTGCAGTCTTTCCTCTCCGGCTCTGTCTGCCTCCTCTCGCAGACGTTCCAGCAAAGCCCTGTTTCCCTTTTTCAGGTTTTGGATCAGCAGCGTACTCAAACGAATGTATTCCTGAAGCCCCGTTCTTTTCCCAAAATGTTCGTAAACGGACGCTTCCGACACACCTGAATGCATTTCCCGACAGGCATAAAGCATTTCTTCATATGCGGGATGGGCGGAATAAAAGTTTTCCCCTCTTCCTTCGTACTCCGCGGCTGTTTTCTGAAAAGCGCCGCGAATGGTAATTCCCGCACCTATGTAAAGCGCCAGCTTATGCACAATATCGGGATAATCCCTCCACATCCTCTTTTTCCGCTGCTCCAGTTGCCTATGCAGATCATAATCGAACATTCTATATACCGATAATGCCGTCACAATCGCCAGCACCCACAATGCAACACTATAGTCCTCCGTTTCCTGCTGCCAGTTTACCGCTTCCCCTTGCCACTCATCGGGCAGCGTCCATACATCCTCTCCTCGGCTTTCATATTCCGATTGCATCAAGAGTTTCTCTAAATCTTCCCGAAACCGTTCTTCGGCGGTAAGTTCCTCCGGCACTACCCTGAGATGCAGCATTTTTTCCCGAACCGTTTCCCCGTAAATCATTTTGACAGTCATTTCCGCCTCAACCGGATATTCGGTTCCATACACTTTGCCCGTGCTTCCCACAACAGCGGGGCTATGACTCTCCCACTCCAGCAAGAAGGGATAATCGCCGTAGCTTTCTTCCAAAATCAGATCGGAAGAGATTCGGTCGAAAGCTTCGTTTTCTCCTAAAATGTACTCCGGCAGCCGATTCCAAAACTCTTCCCACAAAATTTCCGCCTCGTCATCTGCCAATTGCAGCGGCGCCACTTCTATCGGAAAACTGCCGTTATTTCTATCCCCGCATTTTGCCTCCAGCCGTATTTTCACACAGCCTTCCTTGTAATTCCCCCTGATAATCCGGCCATCCTTATCCAAAATCAGATTGCTTTGGACGTTATACCTCGCAAGGATTCCCAACAATGTGCCCACAAATATAATTGCCAGAGAAAAGCTGATTTTTTTCATATAATAATCTGCCTTCAGCTGTTCCTTTCTCTCCCCCGGATACAGAACGGATAGATCTCTTTCCACCTGCCCCGAAGAAAACAACGAGGATTTTCGGATACAGATTTTTTTGTAAAAACAAACCGCCATTTTGTAAAAGGGAACGAGTATCCTGCTTACGTCTCCTTCAGCCGGTTCTCTCCGGGATAGAAATCCCAGCACCAGATAACAAGTTAAAACAATGCCTCCTGCCACGTACATCCGCCTAACCTCCATGCCGCAGCTTCGCTGCGACTTACAATCCCATGGAGCTAAAGCTCCGATGAGAAATGCCGTATTTCAGGCATTTCTCGGTGTGAGACATAGAGTTTCTCTGCGAAGCAGCCCTTGCTGTGAGCAGTCAGAAACTCTTCTCACATTAACTCCTACCCCAGTTCCGCACAAATTCTTTGCATAACCCGGTCTCCCATAATGTATGCGGAAAGATATATGCCCAGACAACCTGTCATTAGCGCAGCTCCCTGCCAATTGTGGTATAGCACATCAAAATATCCTTGGTTTGTAAGACCGATATACAGAAGAATCCCGAAAGGCATTCCTTTCATGATATTCTGCTCCATCTGCTTTCCACTCAGCAAAACTGCTATTTCCTGCTGCAATTCGATTTTTTGCCCGATCATAGCGGCGGATTCTCTGATAATTTCCGGCATATTTCCCCCGTTTCTTTTAGCCAGAACAAATATTTGTGCAAACTCTTTTATCTCCGTGCATCCGCTTCTCTCTGCCAGTCCGGACAAAAGCTCCTCCAAAGTGATGTTGACATCCAGCCCTCTTCTTATATAATCCAGCTCTCTACAAATCAGCCCCTCCTCCCCGTACAATAACACCATTTCCTGTCTGCATTCCCGAAAAGAGGATTCCGCCGAATATCCTGCCTGAAGAGAAGCGGAAACCGATAGAATACATTCTCTGAATTGTACCGTCAATTCTTTTTTCGTCCGGTTTATTTTCTTTCGGCAAACAGACCGATAGAAAAAGATTCCTGTAAAAGACATGGGCAGTACCGCCATTGCACTCCGGTAAAAAAAGAAGGCAAAAAATATCGTTACGGTCAAAGAAAGCAAAAGAGCTGCTGCCAGTTCCCTTTTGTTCGGTTCATACCGATTATAGTCCCGCTGTTTTAAGCTTGTTTTCATATAATAACTTTCCTTTCTTCTGCAATCTTCCCACAATATTTCCGCGGCTGTCCTCTCCCGCTTCCTCGAAAAGAAACAGCGGATTCAACTTGATTTCACCGTTTTCACACCCTGCCACCTCGGTAATCTCCAGAACGCGCCTTGTTCTATCCCTAAGACGCCCTAAATGAACGATAACATCCACACCGGAAACAATCTGCTGCCGGATAGCCATAAGCGGTATATCCATCCCCATTAAGACCATGTTTTCCAATCGAGCCAACATATCCTTTCCACTGTTGGCATGTCCGGTGGACATACTGCCGTCGTGCCCGGTATTCATGCATTGCAGCATGTCAATAGCCTCCGCTCCCCGGACTTCCCCCACGATAATGCGGTCGGGCCGCATCCTGAGAGATGTCTTAATCAGCTCCCGAACGGTGATTTCACGACAACCTTCCACATTGCTGTTTCGGGTTTCCAACTGTACCAGATTGGGCAGCCCCTGAAGCTGTAATTCCACGCTGTCCTCAATTGTAATGACTCTTTCCTCCGGTGGGATATAATGCGATAACACATTTAAGAGTGTGGTCTTGCCGCTGCCGGTTCCGCCACTGATAAAGATATTATATTTTGCCTTGACCAGACTTTCCAGAAAGTCCGCGGCCTCCGTTGAGATAGTATCTGTCTGCAACAGGCTCTCCATGGTAATCGGTTTATCCGGAAATCGCCGGATCGTCACTATGGGGCCGTTTAATGCAATGGGATTCATAACAATATTAACACGGGAACCGTTAGAGAGCCTTGCATCCACAATGGGCGACGCCTCGTTGACAACTCTGTTACAGCCCGCCACAATCTGTTGAATCACATCTTGAAGCTTTTCTACGGACTCAAAACCGATATCCAACTCCCTGAGCTTTCCTTCTTTTTCGATGAAGATATGATCCTTTCCGTTAATCATTATCTCGGTCACCGTACTGTCCTCTACAAAAATCTGTAGAATATCCAGCCTCCTCAGAGAATCAAACAACTCTTTTTTCAGCCTTCTCCGCAGTTCCACAGAGTAAACGGTCAGACTTTCCTGACTGAGCAGAATTTCGTCTATGGTTTCCTCCACCTCTTCATCGGAATAGTCCTTCACATAATCCATTTTTTCCCGCACTTTCCGGCGCAGTTCTTTTTTCAATTCCGTATATTCCAATTTCGTCATCTCCTTGTATCATAAGTATGCAGCCAGCCGGAGCAGGCTATAGATTCATTCCTTTTTATAACATGGACATGATTTCAGCAATTCTCTCACCATATCCGCCAATTCTCCTTTTGTGTATTGCTCCAGTTCTTCCGGCAGCCTGCGGATGTGAGACAGGCTGACGCGTTTTGTCTTATCCAACACATCTTCGTATTCATACAGAGCCAGCACCTGCTCATACTGGAGCAGTTTACTGCAGGCAATGCGGTCCTCACTGACTAAAGTAAAAATGTGGCCGCATAGCCGCAGTATGTCAAACAGTCCCTGCATACTTTCCGACAAGTCTAAAATTACATACTCATATTCACCTGACTCTTCGATTTTCTGCAGCAGCCCCAGCCACTCTGCTGCAGTCACCGTCAGCAGATTCTGCCCTGATTTCATAGGAGGAATATAGTCCAGATTCCCTTTTCGGCACAGCATCGTGCGCATTCTCAAAAGGAACTTATTCTGCTCCGCATTCAGAAAATACAACAGATCCGCCAAATCGAAGGTTCTTATGTCGGGAAGCAGCTCGCCGATTCCGGCATAATGTTCAAAATTTAAATAGAGCGTTCGATGCTCCTGTGCCAGCAGCTGGCTCATAGTCAGTGCAAAGGATGTCTGCATACACCGTCTGACAGGAGAATAATTGCCGATAAAAACGGTATGACTGCTTGTCCTAAGTCTGGGCAGCTGTATATCCGCAATTTCCATATAGACCGCCAACAGATATCGGAGCACCTCTTCCGCCTGCTGGTATTTGTCCACGCAAGGCAGTTCTTCCCAACGCAATACTCCGCTTTCACTCAGCACAACGGTTCTGTCCGGCCGCAGTTTCTGCAATTCTTCCGTATATGCCGACTCCGATACCACCAGCATAACGATAGGACGGTACTGCTCACGTTCAAGCAATTCTTTCACGCTTGTGTATGTGTGAAGCTCCCATGGCAGATCCTTGTGTCTTCTCAAAAATTCCGACATCAGCTGCGCATACTCTTCCTCCGTGTCACACAGTGCCATCACTTTTCCGTCCGATTCTCTCACTCCTAATAAACACCTCCCCAATACAGTAATATACTAATCAGAACAGGTCCGGACAGACAGATTCCTGCCGCTTGCTTTTCCTGCCGGCTTTCCAAATACAGTTTCCAGCATCCGCTTTCCGCCACATCCGCCAAATACGCAGCCAAATAGCCTATGCGCTCCCGTATATTACTTTCCTTCCACATTTTAAAAAGAGAAACCATTGCCGAAATCAGCAAAGAAACAAATAAGAATACCAAGATCCTTGAAAAGGGAAGATACCCGGCCGTAACACCGAATAATTTTACATCTCCCGCACCGATGGATCCGATTTTAAAGAACGGGTACAACAGACATATGATCAAGACTGCTTCCCCCAAGTAGGAAAGCGCTCCGTCTATTCCGCTCTCCCCAAGCCGATACCACACGCCGAAGACTGCCACAAGAGCCATGAGATAATTGGGAATTTTCTTCCGTCTATAATCATAGCCACAGGCAGCCGTCAGCATAATACATAAAGCTGCCAAACGTTCATCTCCTTTTCGGTTCGTTGTAAGAAGCATTATAATCAATCCGATTTTATTTTGCAAGTACTAAAACACAGAAATATCATTTTTGTTAATACTCTACAAAATTTTGTAAAATCCGATTCCGTAAAGCGCTACAAGCCCCGGAAATCCAAGGAATCCCGATGTCAAAACAGTAACCGGATTTATGCCTACTTCAATGGGTATCCCCATGCCCAGCAAAGCATCATTTATAAAGTAAATCGCAATTGTCCCTAAAATACCCCTCATGAGAACATTCAGCATCCACTCTGTTTTTCTGCGGACTGCCCCTACTATAAGCACTGCCGCACATGCTACAATGATGATTGTCGTCCCTGAACTAAAATTCTCCATATATGCCCTACTTGTATCTTTTTTTCAAAATATGTGATACCTGTCAAAAATATGCATCTTATCCGGTCTTTTCCGTACAAACGCTCCCGGAAACCTTCACAAGTACCCCAGCAGGAAGCAGTGCGTACAAACCGGGAAAATTATTTTTCAAACGCGCTTTTGCTCCCATTTGCCCCAAAATCTTTGGCTGTTTTACATAAAATTATCTTTATGAGCAATACATTTTGCACAATAATTACATATTTGCCAAACTCTGCCATCCGTTTTGGTATATTTTTCTAAATCCAAACCTATACTTGTAACAACCTAACGGAAAGGACGCTCGGAATATGAAAATGTATTTCAGTCAAAGCCCTGATACCTCCTGCTTATCGGAAGAAGATTTTACCCCTGTAAATCTTCAGGATTCCATCAAAAAAACCCGACAGGCGCTTGCTGACGCCTATGCGGGTTTTGACAATGCACTGGATGACGATCTCATCGACAGCTACATTTATGAAATTAATTCTCTGCAAAAGAGATACAAGCATTTGACCGATCTGGCCGCCTCGGAAACAGAGACAGACAAGCAGGAATCACACCAGCATTCCCCGATTCGTGCCTTGGTCAGCCATGTTTTCAGTTAAAGTATTCCTGCCATATGTCAAACCGGCATAAACGGTCTGTGAGTTGTTCATAACCGGTCCCGACGGATTCTGCCCCGCAATCTGGTCATAGGCATCATGCAAGGGCTTAATCACACGCACAATCTCCGAAAGCAGTTCTTCGCTCTTTTTTGCCTCTCCCAGCGCCAGACGCCGGATGCAGAACAGATAAAGCTGCTGCAGGGCAGGGGCCGGTTCATACTTTGTATTCAAAGATTGAAGCAATTCGTTCAGACATCCTCTGGACTTGCGGACAGCGTCCTTAAACGCTGCCTCATCCTCCGCCCGCAGAGCATTTACGCTTTCCTCAAGATAGCACAACAGCATTTCATATAAAATGACCACCATTTCCGTGGAATTCGCCTGTGTAATACGCAGTGTAAACTGCTGTTTCGTTTCCTTCGTCATAATTCACCCTACTGAAGCAGCTGCAAAACTTGGGAAGGTCTTTCGTTGGCCTGTGCCAGCATGGAAGTACCTGCCTGAGTCAACACCTGAGCGGTTGTATAATTTGTCATTTCCTCCGCCATATCTACGTCCATAATACGGGAGTACGCCGCCGTCATATTTTCAACGGTGACGTCCAGACTGTTGATGGTAGACTCCAGACGGTTCTGATATGCACCCAATTTTCCTCGAAGGCCGGAAACATACTTGATACCGTCCTTAATACTTTCAATAGCCTCTTTTGCGTCCTCAACCGTGTCTACCTTCAGATCCTCAACACCCAGATTCTGCAAAGTCAAAGCGGGGATATCCACCTCCATAACCTGCCCTTCATTGGCGCCCACCTGTAAACGCATAGAGCCTATTCCGGTAGCGTCAATGGTAAAACCGGTATAAGTAGTAGTGCCAACCGGCACACGGGACAGATCCAGCTTCATCTCAAATCCCTTATCGTCTTTAATGGTCAAAAGGTCTTTGTTTACGGAAGTGGTTACATTCTGGGGGAAACCTGCACCGGGTACAAAATCTCCGTTGTTCACCACATAATTCCCGTCCGCATCCTTCTGCACCGTTAAGCTTGTAACCTCATATTCTTTTGCCGGAACATCCGTGGAATAGGAATTTACCTTAATATCAATGGCTGCCGATTCTTTCACAAATCCCTTCAGGGAAAACTCTCCGTTCAGCAGCTTCTGGCCGTTAAATTCGGTGGTTTCGGATACACGCGTAATCTCCTCTTTCAGCTGTGCCACTTCCGACTGGATAACACTATTGTCTTCCTCCGTCATGGTTCCGTTTGCCGCCTTAATTGCCAGCTCGTTCATACGCTGCAGCATATCGCTGACTTCCGATAATGCACCGTCTGCAACCGAAATAACGGACACGCCGTCACTTGCATTCTGGTTTGCTACATTCAATCCCTCAATCTGCGCGTTCATCCTCTTTGCCATGGCAAGCCCCGCAGGATTATCCTTTGCATGGTTAATCTTCAAACCGGAGGATAATCTCTCCAAAGACTGGGACAAAAGGTTGTCATTATTGGAAAGTGCATTGTTCGAAAGCATTGCAGAAACGTTGTAATTAATTCTCATATTAGAAAATATGCTCCTTTCTATCAACTGTCAAGTGCTAGATCCTGCCCGCCGCACCGCTTCGCCCGGACACCTTACGGACAGAAACATCCTTATTCGCCCGATAAGCGGATATTTTGTTAACGGCTGCCGGAACCCACAGAATGCAGAAATACCTTTGCCACCCGGTAAAGCTCTGCATTGTCCGCCTTATCGGCACTGTTTCCCTTCGGTATATTTGTTTCCCGAGCAGTCCGATCCGCCGTGACGATATGTAGTTCCCCTATCGTCCAGTTCTGTTTCGCTTCTTCCCTAAAGGTATCGGCAACTCTCTGCCATTTCATAACCTCTTCTTCCGTCTTTCCTATAAAAATTCCGTGAATGGTTCCGTTATCCATAGAAAGAGAAGCTTCCAGACTTTCCTCTCCCTCCACATGAACGTTAATCTGAACGGTACTCTTTTGAGCGCCGTTTCTGTCAAAGGTCAAACGGACTCTGGAAAGAGCGTCGCCTATATACATGGGGACAATATACTCCTCCTGCCGAGCCAGATGTGACACTACCGTAAGCTGCTTGTGAATCAACTGCATCCGGCGCACGTCAATGCTGGTTTCCGACGTCTCAAAGGAAGCCTGCTCCACGGCGGCCGTTGCTTCCTCCACAGTCTCCGCATAAGCCTCTCTGAAAGAAGCCTTATCCTCCAGCTTCTGCCACAGCTCCAGACTCTGTATCACTTTATTGTCCGCCGCATCCGCCGCACCTTTTTCCACGGCCTCCTGCCTTGCGGTTCCTTGAATCGACGGTTCTTTCCTCTTTCCTGCCGCCCCGTACAGGTCTTCCGTTCCTTGCGTTAAAGCCTGTGCCGCCATCAGGTTCTCTGCATTGGGCGTCATTTCCCCCCGCTGCAGCATAGCCGCGCTGTCCCCGTCAGTCTGTGCCGTCTGCCTGATTTCTTCCAGAAGGATATTGTTATATTCCACGGCTGTCTGCTCGCTGTATGACACTTCCGTCAGAATCTTGTTTACATTTTGGACAAACGCCTTTGCTATCTGGTCGGAAATACTCTCACCCTTACGGATGGTCTCCGTTACGGCGCCCAATTCGTCCGTAGCCCTCTTGTCAAGAGATTTTACTTTTCCCGTGCGGACTGCCGTAAGCAAATTAGAAAAATGCATTTCCGCCTGTGTGTTTACCAGTGCACCTACGGCAGCGCCGTCGGTTTTCTCAATCTGGCGGAGCAGACGGTATATACCGATATACCCAGCTCTCTCCTCCTCCGTAATTCCGTGGTTTCTCTCCAAGCCATACAGGAATCTGCTGTAGCTTTCGGAGGATTCCCTATAATCTTCGGGCAGCTCCTCAAAATAGTTCTCAAGTTCGGCAAAACTCTTTTCCAAAGGATTTATGCCGTCTTTAATCATTTTCATAACCGCTGCGGGTGTCATCTTCTCCGCCACGGTACGCACCTGATGGTCGGCCGCTTTCACGGCTTCCACATTCTCCAAGGTCATTTCCATACGATTGTAACCCAGAATCCGGGCAGCACGGCGGTTTTCTTCCGTAAGCTCAAGCCCCAGATCCTGCAAAATATCGTCCACATTGGAAAATGCCTTTTTTATATTGTCACCCAAATCGCTTCTGGGAGCAGTCATCAGAGCCTCATACTCCGTTTGGGCTTTCCGGTAAGTGTCTTGAAGCGCCTTGCCCTCGCTGTGGAATTCTTCAAGGGAAGCCGTAGCCTGCCCCTCAGCGAAAGTTCCCAGAACCTGTGCGGGTAATTCGGGAATCTCAGCCACAACGGCGGTAGTCTGTGTAAAGCTGCGGTATTTCTCCAATGCCTCCGCGTCTCCGGGGAAATATTGTTTAGCCAGCTCCGCTTCCGCCTGCTTTAAAGCCTCCACCAGTTCTTCCATGGGCGCAGTATCAATGGAAAAACCACTCTTTAACAGCTTTACATTGATCTCCGCCGTCATGCGCAGTCTGATTTCTTCCAGCTGCCTGCGGGCTGCAATGTCTCCCGCATATTTTTCCATGATCTCGCTGCCTTGATAATAGGCGGCCGTCTCCGCGGCTGTCTCGTATATATTTCGGCCGTCTCCCGTCAATTCTCCATGTATGGGCTTTCTGCCCTCCGCAATAGCAGTGGCCGCAGCAGCCGCAAAATCCTTCTCCGATACGGGAAGCTCCAGCCCCTCCAATTTCTCCAGACGATCCAGATTTTCTGCCGTCAGAGGATAACCCTTCTCCAGAAGCCAGCGTGCCGCCCTGCGGTTCTCTTCGTTGGGCTCCCGCTGTGACTGTTGAAGCACCTTATCGATCTGTGCCGCCATATCCGTCTCGCTGAAGGCTTCCGCACTCTGGGTATAGTATCCCTGTACATCCTCCGCGTAATATTTAGGCGTTCCGGCCGTGCCGCTGCCTGCTCCGCTGTTCTGCGCCAGATACAGATTCCAGATTTCGGCCTCCATTCCGTTGTCGATAAGATAGCCGGTGCCCCCTTCCCCCAAGGGTTTTAACTCTGCCGCCATATTCCACGCTTGGACAACATCGTTCAGATTCTCCTCGGTAAGAGGTATGTCTGCCTGCCGGAAGCTCTGTGCCACTGCCGCCGCCAACGCCTCGCTGCCCACTGCCGCCGCCAAGGTATCCATATCAATGTCATCGGTATATCCCGCGATATGCTTGCCCGCACGAACCAGCTCCGCTTTAATCTTGTCTACAATCGTCACCGCCTCGTCCGGATCCATGCTCTGAAAATGGAATCCTTCTTCCTGCATTTTCGCATAATCTTCCTGAGACATGGTATGTGACATTACGGTCATGTAATCCTGCTGAATTGCGGCGTTTATATTTCCCGCTTCCTGCTGCAGCTCGATCAGGCTCTTGCCTTTTTCCTTGCCGGGAACCGCCACACTGCCCCATAAACCTTCTTTTCTGCCGGAAAGAAACATCTGACAGTCGACACTGCTCTTCGCACTGCGATGAGAATACGCTTTCTCCCCATAGTGTCTTTCCGTCTCTACCGCCGGCTGCTGTTGAAATGAAATCTTCAAAACGTAACCTCTTTTCCCGAAATTTAACGATATGCTTCAAATGAAATCTCTATTCAGGCGAATAGCAAAATTTCTCCGCCTGATATAAACCTAACATGTATTTCGGTGAAAAGAAGCGTTTTCTTAACCATAAGTTTAGAGCGCGTTTGAAAACATTTCCGTACATTGCCGCGTTCATCCTGCGGAAAGCGTTTTACGGCGCTCTCTAACCCCATGATTTCCGGAAGTTATTCCCTCTTTCTCAAGATCAATACGGCAATCAATGTGACTGCCACAATCGTTATGTAAATACCTGTTTCATGGTTTTCCTTGGGAGGTGTATGAGTATATTCCACCGTGATTTTATTGTCATCACCCGATGTTTCGGCAGCATAGCAATATACGCAGCCCTTCACCAGCACCTTCCGTTGGAAATTCCCAAGCTGCCTTCCCGAAAAGCTGCCGCTCTCCGGTGTACGGCAGTCGGCCGCCAGCATATTTCCCTGAATCCAGCCCTCATCTCCGGTCTTTTTATACCAGACCTGTCCGCCGTATTCATAGGGTTCAAAGCGGTCTCCCACCTTCAAAAATATGCTGTCATTTCCCGTGGGCATTATTCCGGTGGAAGATTCGTACACGGCATAAAACCTCAGATCCGATTCCGCCTGAAACGCAAATACCGTTATGTAAAACGCCACTCCGTCCTGCTCTGAATTCACCACGGTCACTGTCTGGATATCCGTATATGCCTTCCATTCTTTTCCGCCCGAATTTCTCAATTCATCGGCAATATATTGTCTCACATCCCTGTCCAATGTCTCAATCGCCCACACAGACATTCCTGATTTTGACAAATAGCGGTCCGCGCTCTCCGATTCCCCCGCCACAGAGACAATTTTAAGATATCCGCATCCGATCATCAGGCACATCAGCGTCAGGAAGCATTTCGTTAATATACCCTTTTTCAACTTTTTACACTCTCTTTCGCAACCTTTTTTGTCACAGGAAATCTTTGTATCCCGCTTTTTATTTTCACTCAATGTAGTAATTTAGAATTCTTTATTATGTTTATTAAAGTAGAATGTATGGCACACTGATAACAAGATTAGAACAAAAAATGTACTGAATAATAACGTAGCTATTTTAGAACAATTTGTTCTAAATGTCAATAGAACTTTATGCCGCAATTATACTAAATATAACAGTCCGTTGTAACAGTTTTGGCAGGTCGCAGAACTGCTGCATAAGCCTTCCTGAAAGGGAAATATCTGAACTGTGACAGTTTCTTACTGTTCATACGCCAGTATCAAAATGAAAGCGTGCAGGCTAAACGGTTACTACTAAATGTAGGTGATCAGATGAAAAAATATGAACGATTACGTAATTTAAGAGAAGATTTTGATATGACTCAGTCAGAGGTAGGGGCATACCTGCATATTTCCCAACGTTCTTATGCCCACTATGAAGCCGGAACGAGGGATATTCCTCTGGAAATATTAATAGAACTGGCAAACCTGTATCAAGTAAACTTGGACTATCTGGTAGGGAGAACCAATGTGAAGGAATTGCTTCCCTACTCTCCAAAAATCGGGACGTGAAACCGGCGGACAATCAATCATGGAAATGACTTTCTCCCCTACTCGCCGCACCCTCTTTCGCCGCCTCAGCGGCATACTTACTCTGCATGAGGCTGTGCAATTGAGCAGAGAAGATTCATCTTCTCCCTACTCGTGCGCCGGACGTCTGTCAGCTTCTGCTGACATATCTCCTGTAAATTCCCGTGTGCATAAAAAGAAAGGCAACACCTAATGTTATGCCTCTCCTTATATGGTTCTCTATAATGCTCGAGCAAATCTATTCCTGAATGTAAAGCTGCACACGTCTCTGAATGATTTCTGCTGCCTCTTCAGATGTTTTATCCCCCGCAAACACCGCTCCCGCCTCTTCATAGATAATATGAGAAATGTCATAAGGCGTCTTTGCCTGCATCCAATAAGCATGCTCAATAATAGTTTGAAGTATTTCCTTATCTTCTTCCGTCAGTTTAATCTGTACTATACCGTTAAACATTTCCGTTTGCTCCAGATACTTCTCAAAAGAGTCTTGACGTACCGGAAATCCGGTCTTCCTGTCCTGATACTTTTCCGAAAGCAAAAATTCTAAAAATGCCCACGCACCCTCTTTCGCATCTGATGCATGATTAATGCCTAATGGCGTATTAGAAATCATTTCATTATACGGTACGCGATTAACGGTAGGATATCCGATCCATTCCGAAATTTCTCCCATTTCCGCTACTGCATCCTGATAAGAATCCAGCGAAGAAACCGTCGTCCGATAAACCAACACCTCTTTTTGATAAAACCGTTCCTTCATAATCTCACTTAAACTCTGTCCCGAAGCCATAATTTCCTTCATGTCAACAGACTCAAGCGGAGGAATTCCAAGTTGTACGATCCTCTCCATTAATGATGCAAATCTTCCGTCATCAAAGCAGCACCCCCTATCCGTAAAATTCAAATAACTTCCCAAGTCAGCGTCAAGAACCATCCCCAACACTTCCATGGGATAGGATTGCTTATAGTCTAAACAAAATACCAATGCCGCATTAGGATTATTTTCTCCCATATCCAAAAATTGATCTGCATTCCAACCGTTACCTTCTGCTGTCCCCTTTTCAACCAAAAAACCGCTGACTTGAAAATCAGGTAATACGCAGCACATAATATCGTTAACAGTGCCTGCCCTTTGAACGGCAGGAAGCAAGTCTTCTTTTTTTATAATATTACTCTCTGCGAAATAAGGCGTTAAATCTTCCAAAACACCTTTATCTGACAATACAGTAATATCAATTGCAGAAAGGCTGATTAAATCCGGCCCCTCTCCCTTTATCAATTTTTCCTGAAATTCCATAAAAGAGCTATAAAATTCAAAGGTAATCTCATAGGACGTACTTTCCCTGTTAAAAGCACTCGCCATCTCCTCTAATTCCGACTGCACGATTCCCTCATTTCCTACTACGCCCAAAGTAATCATCTGCTTTTCAACAAGTTCCGCTCTGTCCTTACGGACTATTTGTGCAAAATATACCTCCGACGGAGATTGATGTACCATAGTTATTAATCCCGTTTCAAGTACTCCAAGCGCATCTATCATGTAACCTTTTAAATTCACAGCAGAATCACTCCAACTGAGCACTTTGGAAGCTTCCGCTTTATCTGTCTCATAATTCCATAAAATATCACCATCCGAGAAAAAGATTCCTCTGTCATATCCATCGAAAATTTCAACAGACAAATTGCCATTTGACACCAATTGTATTTCCTGAACTGCACCCATTTTGCCATTGGTGAAATCAATTTCTTGAAACGCAATACTATTTCTGTTCACAAAATATGTAAAGATGCCATTTCTTCCGGCATTAGCAAGCCCACATGTACTTCCGTTATAAGAGTCCTTATCCCATGGCGCCTTCCCCATACATATATATTGTCCGTCAGCATTAAAAAGAAATATTTCCCCATAAAAATTAGAAAGACAGACTTCTCCGCTTGGACCTGCTTGTCCCATTGTGATTGTTTCTACATGCCGCAGCTTATCTATTACAGTTTCATCAATAGTTGCCTTTTTACGGCAAAAAAGTGCAACTGCGTTGCACTTCGAAGAATGCTTCGCATTCTTCCCACACAAGGATGGAATTTTCCGCCTGATGCCAGCCCGGCTGCATTTGCCGGAGGTAGTTTTTCTTTGTTACAATGTGATAATTTGGCAAAAAACAGCCTGATAGTCATTACAAGACCTATCAGACTGTTTAAAGCATCACTCTATATTTTTGCAAGTCGCATACTATTACATCTACTTATAGATTTTATTCATCATCCGAATTAAATTCTACATCGGTATCTCCTTTTTGATTACAAAACACATTAATTGTAGCTGAAGAAGTTAGCTTATCTCCCCAAAAACTTAGTTTATAAAGCTCAAATACCCCCGTTGCCCTTGCATATGTTGGCGAAATTTGCTTTGTACTTTCTGACACCTCTACCTTATATCCCTCAATTGTACCCCAAACACTCGTTGACACATCTGTCACATTACAAATTTCACCATCATACGAAAATGTTCCTGTACAGTTAAAATCGGCTATTTTTGAGTTATCTGATGTTTTATAAAAATAACCTGTTCCAGTTTCTGAAACCGTATCATACGCCATTGTAATAAGTTCATCATTGAAAAAAAGGCAACTCCGATTTCAGAATTATTAGTCTCTAAAATAATATCTGCTTTATCCAAGTCAATCACTTCAGCTGATCTTGCAGAAGCTGTAATCGGGCACATAATTATTATCATTAACGTTAAAACCATTGATAAATATTTTATTTTTTTCATCTTTATACCCTTCTGCGCGCTGCGGCGCGCACTCAAATCAATAGTTGAATACGCATTTTTATTCAACCTTCCTCCTAATTTACATCATATGAAACATAATCTCCACCAACTGCATACATACCTTTTTCATTTACGGCTATTCTGATCCACGCAGTGTTATTTTCTTTATTGTTTAAATACAATGTAAAATCTCCTTTCAATACACTGATTTGAGAATCTGATTCCTTAGTAGTACTTGTCCTGCTTGTTCCAGTCCATCCATCCAAAGTAGAATTATGATAACTATCACTACCAGTAATTGATGTATCGCTTCCAGTATACTCAAAAGATCCTGATAATCCATATACGGTAACAGTCACATTATCAGATATACGATAAAAGTTGCCCGATACAGAAAAATTCAGAACTCCCGAATCGTTATTTACTACTTTAGGCGCAATTTCCACAATTAAATCAGTGTAAAGTGCATTGCCCAATTCTAATTCAACAGGCACTCTTGTAATTGCCCTATCGGCACATATACCATATATTTGAGAAAATTCAACGATATCATTAATTTCAAACGAGACACCATTATCCTTTTGACAAATATCCAAAGTAGCTGCATGAGCAGAAAAAGAACATAATGTCATCATAGAAATACTCAAAATGAAAGATAAAATTTTTTTCATGCTTGTCTCCCTTCTCCATGCGATTTTCTCTTCTTAATATACATAAAAATGCCTACTGCAGCCACCATGCATATTGCAGCACTCACTCCTATAAAAAAGGAAAAGCCATAAGACTTTTTTTCGAGATCCGGAAATCCATAACCTCCCATAAGATCGGGGTCAGACTTTGGTATTTGATTAATATATTCTTTTACTTGTTGATAATCATATACATTATCTGCATGCATACGTGCATTTCTTATATTTTCAATTCCAGGAACACTGCTTAAAGGCACAATTTCTTGTATATTTCTATTATCATCCGCTATCAATGCAACTGCATATCTGAAGCACGGCAATCCACCTACAAGAATAACGTTTTCTGAAATATAATTTGTGCTTTTCTGTATCTCCTGAACATAATCAATCGTTTCATCTTCAAAATATTTAACCCCTGCCACACCCCATTTGCCTACATTAGCAAGGATCTGTTGACGCTCTTCTTCCGTAAATTCTACGCTTTCATTTAATTCCCGTCCCTTTGTAATAACAACAATAACTGTATCATCTTCAATATAAACGGGTAGCTCATAAATGTACCCCTCATTTTCAGAGATATTAATTATTTCATCCATATTGGATGTATTCAGTTCAAAAACATTTGTTTCTGTATATATTTTATATACACTGTTGTAATCAATATCCTCCTGTGTAATTTGACGCGGAAGTTTATCAGAGAATATCCCATTCACTGTTGCAATTATTTCTTCGGATAAATCCGAAAAATTATCACTACTTTCTGCTGCCGATACTTTTATTGAAATAGAACATAGTATTACAACTGAAAATAAAGCAGTCAATATTTTTTTCATAGTTTACCTCCATACAATAATCAATATTTAATCCTTCCAAAATGAAGTTATATACTTTCCCGTGCCGGAATGAATAGTTGTTCCATTTTTCAGCTCAGTATATTTGTACCATTCCGACGAATAATCTTCCCATGGATCTATAATATATAAATAATTGCTCTGACCAATTGTTTTTGTCCCAGCACAAACCAACGCATGTGCACCATTACTATTCCAATCCATCTTAACACCAATAGGATATCCTGATTCAATATTAGTTACGTGCTCATCCCATGAAAGAGTACTGCCAGACGTATATGTTACTGTATTCATAGATGCATATTTTATACCTTTTATGATTTCATTGTCGCTTCCCGGATCATCCGGATATTTACTTCCCTTTATATATGCCACTATATCCCATTGTGTCCGGCTTGAAGAGCTATTCATATATGTACCGATCATCTCACCAACAGCTGCCCAACACCATTGGGACTTTGCCTGTTTAACACGCTTAACATCTAGGGTTGTTGATGCCGCAGATACAGTAATAACCATCGAAAACAATAAAGCAAGTGCACAAAATACTCTTATAGCATACTTTTTTTTACGTTTATTCATATTATTCTCCTTTTTAGTACTTTCTAACAACTTACGTTTTTACCATAAACAAAAATGTTGTGCATATACAAATTCAGCAGCAGATTTACTAATATTAAACATTGTAATCTAACTTCCAAGTTTACCTTATTATATGCAATCATCGCATTTGCCATGAAGTAAAAGTGTTTCTAGTATTTCATAATATCACCTCCTTATATCCTTTCAATATATTACCATATACTATTATATTATCAATATTATTCACATAATGGATTATTTTATTGACATAATCGACAAATGCATTTGCAGCAGCTTTCCCGCTTTCCTATCCCTTTTTATGTTATAATGGCTCCATGGCCGGGTAAAAATGCGCACATAAACCGGGCGCCACTTTTGTCTTACAAATTTTGTACCACAAAATTCACGTCTCTTTCGATCCTTATCTCCAGCCGGCGGTCTGCGTCTGTTTTTAGTGTCTCTCTGCCCTGTTGCTTTGTATTGTCACTTTCTCTATGATATTTTATCCTGTTTGTATCTGTCTTTCCCCCTTACACGGGAATCTCGGATTACTATTGAGCCACGCAACTGTCACCCATGCCGATTCAATTACTAAGTTCTCTTTTTAATGTTGAGAATATTGCTGTCGAATTTTACAGCAGATTAGATTATATAATGGGCAAAAAGAAACTCCCGGAATAAACACTGCAAGTAAAAACTCCTCACCGCAAAATTCCGGTGAGGAGTAATTTAAGGAAACGCTGATTAATTGATTGTTCAATGCCCTTAACTACCCTATCGAGCATGCTTTGTAGTGATATGGGTATCAATACCTTGTGGATGCCCTCCTGAATTCCCATTTCCTTATGGGAATCCTTAAAAATGGGCGCACTTATGCCCTACAGAATTCCCTGCCCCGTCCGCCCCTGGCACACATGACCAGGTTGGCGCTGGCGAACAGGATGTGGAACCGGTTCATGTTCTTGGCTATGCCGCGGTATGCCACTTTGGCATATCCGAACTGTCTCTTGACGATCAGGAATGGATGTTCCACCTTGCAGCGTGTGGATGACTTCCGGTTTTCTATCTGCCTGTCCCAGTTGATGCCCTTGTAGGAATCCGGGATCTTGATGCTGGACGGACGTCTGTTTGTACGGAACTCCACCTTTGACAGATGCCCGTCATTGCAGACCTCCTCCCGGCTGCCTGCCCCGCTGTATCCGGAATCCCCATACACGACTTCGTCATCTTCACGGATCAGCTTTGACGTTTCCTCAATGTCATGCACATTGGCTGCTGTACCCGTGACCGTATGGACACAGCCGCTTCCTGCGTCCACACCGGAATGTACCTTCATCCCATGGTACCACTGGTTCCCTTTCTTGGTCTGGTGCATTTCAGGATCCCGCTTTCCCTCCCTGTTCTTGGTGGAACTGGGGGCAGCGATGATTGTTGCATCCACGATGGTCCCGCCATGCATCATCAAGCCGGCCCTTTCCAGCCTGAACCTTACATCGGAAAAAATCTTTTCACCGATCCTGTTTTCCTCCACCATGCGGCGGAAATGCAGGAGGGTCGTGGCATCCGGCACCTGTTCCGTAAGGAAATCAAGGTGCATGAAGCTGCGCATGGCATAACTGTCGTAGATGGCATCCTCGATACCGGCATCCGAAAGGTTGAACCAGTTCTGCATAAGGTACATGCGCAGCATGGCCTCGATATTTTTTGGCGGCCGTCCCCGCTTCCCTGACGGATAGTAAGGACGGATGATGTCCACCCAGTGGTCCCAGGGAACCAATTCATCCATGGAATCAAGGAACTCTTCGCGTCTGGTCTTTTTCCTGCGGTTGGAATATTCAATATCGCTGAAAGTTTGCTGCTTCATACCCATGCACCATCCTTAGTATTGTGATGATCCTATTATACCACACCTAACGGTGTACGGGTAACTATGATAGTAATTTAATCAGCGTTTCCTTAAGTATTCCGCCTCCGAAAACTGTGCAGCTGCCTGACTCATATCCAGCTCTTTTATATCGGTCAGGCGCAATCTTTGAACCTTGGTATTTTGAAGCCCGTATCTTAGAAGCCCCGCATTTTTAAAAGATATTTCCAGCGTCATTTTCCCGCCGCAAAGGCTGTCGTCAATCTGCAGATCCGACCGGAGCTCCCCATACAGTTTCAGAGAGCGGGTACTTTTGGGAAGTATCAGTCTCCTGATTCCGCTCATCTCCAGCTCCAGATTGTCCAGGCTGGCATTCCCAAGGTCAAGGCTCTCCACCCCTGCCTTTTGCAGGCGCAGCGTCCGAAGCAGCGGCGCTGTGGGGAGCAGCTTCTCAAGCTTACCGGAATACCCCTGCACTTCGGCATAGGTGATACAGGGAAAGGCTTCTAACGCTCTTCATAATAGTAATCCTCCCCTGTGGGCCACTTCCATGAGTAGGAATCCCATACCGGACTGCTTTTGAGCCTGCACTGGCCTATGTACCGGTAATCCCGGGGAACAGGGGTATTTTCAATCCCTGTTTTTATCATCTGATGGTGATACCGGAAGGATTCCCGGTGATATGGTTGTAATCGTTCCAGGATATCTTCTCCGGGCAGGTCATTTTCCAGATAATCAAGCAGCATATAGCAAATGCTTTTGCCATCCACGGCAAGGATCTGGCAAGCGCCATAGATGGTCTTTCATTGTCTAATAGATGCGTTTCCACATTCGTCTTTTCTATAAACGAATCTTCTTGCTGATTATCTTTTCCATAAAATTCTCAAAAGAATCGGCAACTGTCTGACATTCCTCAAATTCCGGTTCACTGCCATAAACAATACTGCCTTCTTTTATGGAGATTGCATAATAAGCATAACCGCCTTCCAAGGATAAAAAGACAGGTAAATGTCCGTCCCAGAACTTTCTGATCTCATCCTTCCATACCGCATCATTTTCTGCGGCCTTCAAGCTGAGCAGTTCCCATTCATTCCATTGCCATGCCTTGTCTCCCTGCATATCATAATCTTCCGAACATAAAAACCAGGCTCTCTCATCACCTCGTATCATACTTTTTACAATTGAAACAAATTCCACCCAGCTTTCCGGGTAGCCGGTATATCCGCTTTTCATTGGTTCAGGCAGACAGAATCTCTGTTTTTCATTCCTCTCTACAGTCCAGCCCTGTTCTTTCATACAGCTTATAAATTTATCAATCATTTTGCGTTTTCCTCCAGAAATAAAAGTGCATCCTTCCATGCTAAA
>CAJUTJ010000102.1 GCA_910589655.1 uncultured Acetatifactor sp.
AGTATTTTGGCATTTTTCCCTTCCTTGAATTCCTACAGCTCTATGCAGAATGCACTTTAGAAGTACGACGACTTCTTGATCCTATCCTGGCTAAAGTATAGCAGGCTTTTGGGGAAATTCCCAAAAGCCTAATTGAAGTTACCAGATGAAAAAGCGGAGGGTTCTCACACTCTCCGCTTCCTATCTTTTAATTTACAATACACCACCGCCGTCAACGTACTCACAAACGTGGCCACAATCGCCGGCGCAATAATCCCCGCCGGGTTCACACTGCCATACTGGCTACGATACGCAATCATATTGACAGGTATCAACTGCAAAGAAGAAATATTCAATATCAAAAACGTACACATCTCACTACTGGCGACCCGCTCTCTCCTTCCATCTGTGCTGTGATTACTCAAATACCCCGGCGTCCCCCGCTCCGCCTCCAGCTTCGCCAATTCTTCCATGGCCTTTAACCCCGCCGGTGTACAGGCCCAGCCGAGCCCCAATACATTAGCTATTATATTCGTTGCTATGTACTCCTTTGCAGGATGGTTGTGGGGAATTCTGGGAAACATAAACTTTAGAAAAGGCGAAATCGCCCTTGTAAGCTTTTGTATCAGTCCGGCCCTCTGGGCAATTTCCATCAGCCCCATCCACAGCGCCACTACACCGGCCATGGTTATGCATAGAGAAATAGCTTCCCCCGCACTGTCCAGCGCCGCATTTGTGACAGCACTCATGTTGCCGGAACACGCCGCGTAAATCACCGCCAATAAAATCATTGCCGCCCAAATCGTATTTAGCATAAATATACCTCTCAATTTTTTAAACAAGAATAATTCTATGATTGAATTCGGCTGCCTCTCTGATCAGCCGATTCCGCTTTTTCTAATATATGAAAAGGCGCCCTCGGATATACTCCCGGCGCCTCTGGTGGTTATAATTTTTATAAAGTTCCCTGAGTGAAAAGGCTCTTTACATGCTGTACTTCTTCCTCTGTAGCCTTGCTTGCGGGAACATAGTAAGACTTCTCCCTCGCAATCTGGTACAGTTCTTCCTGAGACTGCTCACAGGCATTGCGGAACTGCTTCAATGTGGTCTTCAGCTCCTTGTTCTCAGACTGTGCAATCATCCCCGCATACCGGGTCAATTCTCCGTTGATACCGGCAAGGGTATCTGCAACCATAACTTTCTCCTGCATATCTGCCTCCTATTCCAGCTATCGTCCGCGGCTGCTTTTACTGTCTGCAACAGCTCATGCCGCTTGGGGTCATTTGTTATATCCCCGGAACCGTTACTTAATTTAAAAACTTCATCAACTGTTCTTTGTTTTCCATGGCAGACTTTGCACCTTTCTCGAAAAACTGCTTTACTTTAGGGTCGGTAGCCTGCTGCGCGTATGCCTGCATCTTGCAATGGGTGGTGTCATAACCGCCGATTAAGTGACGCAGATTCTGCAAGTCCAATTCTGAAATATTTGCCATTTGGATAACCTCCTTTATTTTTTTACAAGGTTATTGTTGACCCTCCGAAAGAAAATATACTATTTTTCTATGATTGGATAAAATATGCTATAAATGAAAATATCAGGAAAAGGCAACCTGCTCTCTTAATTCGAAAATCCCCTTTTTCGAAATTATATACCCGCTGAAGACAAAGCAAACCATACCCATTGCGTCTTTCAGGCAGATATCTTCTAATCAGATCTATTTGCAAAAGCGGCGACAGCCTAACAAAGCAAAATCCGGCCGGCAAACTGCATTGCCGACCGAAAATTATAAATCATTCTTAGATTATTCTGTCAAAATGTTTTATCCCGAAAATGATTTTCCAAAAGCACTCTAATACTACAGCTCATAGCCTTATCGCATTCTGCAAAAGCCGATAAAAAGACTCTATTTATATTATGCATTGCAGTCCTAAGCTTTTTGAGAAAAGCCGCGGTTACGATTCCTCTCCGGATTCAGCCGCTATTTGGAAGAAAATGCTTACAATAAATAAATCCGCATTAAACTCCAGTTCAAACTGTCCCCCACAGGCCTCCGTAAAACTCTGGGCAATGGATAAGCCCAAACCGCTTCCGCCATCGGTTCGGCTCCTGTCCCCCCGGACAAACCTCTCCGTAAAATTCGTATCCTCATCCAGTTCCATGTGAGAGGTGTTCTTCACGCTGGCAACCGCCAGATTACCGTCCGCCTTCAACGTCACATATACTCTGGATCCGTCCAGAGAATACTTTAAAGCATTCTGAAACAAATTCTGGAATACCCTGTACATTCTCTGCCCGTCAGCCACAATCATCACCGGATCATCCGGCAGCTCCGTGCGGAAGGAAACTCTGCTGTTTTGAATCTCTTCATCCATATCGGCCATGGTCTGACGCAGCAGCTTGCCGAAATCTAATTTTTCCATGTTCATAGGAAGCTCGCCCGACGCCGCTTTGCTCACCGCAAATACATCCTGAACCATATTTTTCAGCCTTTGGGACTTTTCGTCCAAAATTTTCACGTAATCCTGAATATGCTCCGGCAGCCCTTCTTCCTCTTTCAGAAACTGCACATAACTGATGATGGAAGTCAACGGCGTTTTTAGGTCATGGGAAACATTGGCAATCAGCTCAACCTTCATGCGCTCGCTCTTCATCTGCTCGTCCACCGCATCGGCCATGCCCTGTCTGATATTTTCCAACTGTGCCAAAGTGCCGCTCAATTCACTGCCGGAAAAGTATCCGCTATTGTCTCTTTCCAAGGTTCCGTCGCTGCATTGGGCTTCCCCGCCGCCAAAAATGTTTCCGGCTTTTGCCGCCGCATTTTGAGAAGAAATATCTATAGAACCGGTAACCGGTTCCGAATAATTTCCTTCTGAAGTTCCCCCACCGTAAATGCCGCTGTAATTCCCTTTGCAGATTTCACGGATGCGTTCCGACAGCTCCTCCAAATCCCTTGCGGCTCTCATATTTTTTACACTCACCAGATAAACTACAAGCAACAGGCAGCTACATACCAAGATACACAGCAGAAAAATTTTCCATATATTGTAACCTTGATACCTCCACAGCCTATATTCGTTCACATAACTCGCGGAACCGGCCAGCAACACCACGCCGCTTACAATGATTGCCGCAAATAGAACGGCATTCCGATGAGCCATTCTTCGGGATAAAGTCAGCTTCAGCTCTTTGGCCGAAGCGACACGGCAGCATTTTGCAATCACCCCATGACTCCAAATCTTTTTGTTATGCTTCAGGTCATTTATCGTAAAATAAATCACCCAGAACAATCCCACCCAGAAAGAGGAAAGATCTCCCAAAAAGGAAAGTAACATTCCTCCCAGCTCTTTGGCGGCCCACACTATATTATTATCATATGCATAGGCAAGCTCCCACCATATATTATAACCATAGCCGCTTGCAAAATATTCCCTGATTGCAAGATATAATATGCCAAGCAGAAGCAATACCTTACATTCCACCCATATTTTCCCTTGAATGCGGGCAATCCCTCCGGCAAATTCACGGATCCCCTGTCTGCAAAAACAGGAAAAGAACAGCAATGCCAGCCCCACTGCAAGCCAGAGCATATTCCAACGCAGGAGTTTCCCTTCCATCATGCTGTTATACCGCATCCAGTACAAGGAATTGCCTTGTTGGCGATAGCCGCCGTTTCTATCCATTCCCGTCGTATATAACACAGGCTCCTCCGCCGCAGCCATACATATTATGGCATTTTTCATATCCCCGCTGACCGGGAAATTCCGATAGCCGGGAACATACCAGTCCCGTCCGTCATCGCGGTAATAGCCGTCTCCGTAAATATCGATTTCCTTGCCATCCTTCACGATTCTGACCTTTTCCCCGTCAAAATAAAGCAGGAAATTATACCCCTCCGGAGCCTGCAGACTCCCGTCCGCTTCCGGAAAGTCAAAATTGGAATATAGCAGTTCTCCGTCATAGGAAATACTGTAAAGCAGGTTCAAATTTCCCTCTATGGCAGCAAAATACTTAGCCACAATTTTCTCTTTCCGCTGTTCCAGCTGCTCAAGCCTCTGTCTCTGCTCCTCTGTCATAGACTCCGGCTCCTTTGGGATATCACCGTTATACCAGTCATACCAGTCTCCCCAATCATCGTACCCGTCCTCCCACTGGTAATACCACTCGCCGTCCCAATCGTTCCCTTCCCATACTTCGAAATCCTCATACACATTGCTATATTCCGATACTTCTATACCTCTTTGCAATATAACTTCCTCTTCCCCAATAGCATCGGAAGTACATTCGCCGACATTATAGTAGTAGTCATAGTAGTTCCAGCCCTCCGGACAACCGTTGACAGCTATGGACAAAAAGTCCTCCAACCGGTTCGAGATATAATTTTGAAAGCTCCAGCTTTGCTGATAATCGTTATCAAACAGCTCTCCGGATGTCCACAGGGACATTTCATTTGGCATACGCTGCAACAGTCCGGAAGTATTCCACAAGGTTAAACTCACTCCCAGAAAAAAGACAGTAAAACTCAGTACATTTTTAATGTTTTTCCATTTTGTATCCAATTCCCCACACCACCTTTAAATATTCTGGCTCTTTCGGATTCAGCTCCAATTTTTCGCGGATACGCCTGATATGCACCATCACCGTATTTTCCGAGGCAAAAGCGTCTTCCTCCCATACCCGGCGGTAAATCTCCTCCGCCGGAAAGACACGGCCCGGATTGCGCATAAGCAAATCTATGATACCGGTTTCTTTTGCCGTCAGCTTTACCGGCTCTCCATCCGCATACAGCATTTTCTCATCGGTACGGTAAAGCAGTCTGCCGTTTCGGATTTCGCCGATTCTGCTTCCGGCATGGATGTCTCCCAGACAGGTGTATCTTCGGAGCTGGCTTTTCACCCGGGCTGCCAGCTCTTGAGGGTTGTATGGCTTTGCCACATAGTCGTCCGCCCCCATGGATAATCCCAATACCTTGTCTGTGTCTTCGCTTTTCGCGCTAAGTACGATAACAGGTATGTTCTGTTTCTCCCTGATACGCATAAGCGCCGATAGCCCGTCCATTTTCGGCATCATCACATCAATAAGCACCAGCCTGACAGAATGGGTGGATAGCACATCCAATGCCTGCAGACCATCATAAGCTTTCAGCACCTGAAATCCTTCTCCCTCCAGCAAAATACTGATGGCCTTCACGATCTCCCTGTCATCATCCACGACCAATATACATTCACTCATACTTCCCTCCATATTTCCGCCGTCCGGCATACAATCTTGTGCAAAATGTCGGCTTTTGTCATTTCACCGGCTTCCGCGCTGCCTGTGGAGCTGTTTCCTTAGGCTGATATTAGAATACCTTGCCTTTTTTACAAACCAACAATGCGTTTTCTTACAAATTTCTTACATTGTCCCCTAAATCCCTGAAGCAATATATAGGCCGCATATATGCAAAAAAGCGGCAGCCCGCAGCTCCGCCCTCAAATCTGATGCCGTACCACACCGTATTCATCATCCAGCCTAAAATAAGGACATTCCCACCGATCGCCTGATAAAAAACGATACATTTCATCCTCATCCAGATTCACCATACAGCAATAACACTCATAGTCCTCGTCATACTCATAATTTACACATGCGTCACAATTCCCGGAAGCCACCTGCATCATCTCCTATTCCAGTTCCGTCTCTTCTCTCACGCGCCCTGATTCCGGGAAGAGATTTCTTCCGCTTCCGCGGCTTAAATCTCTTCCGGGCGCTTCCGTTCCGAGACTGTTTTTATTCCAGTTCCGTCTCTTCTCTCACGCGCCCTGATTCCGGGAAGAGATTTCTTCCGCTTCCGCGGCTTAAATCTCTTCCGGGCGCTTCCGTTCCGAGACTGTTTTATTCCAGTTCCGTCTCTTCTCTCACGCGCCCTGATTCCGGGAAGAGATTTCTTCCGCTTCCGCGGCTTAAATCTCTTCCCGGCGCTTCCGTTCCGAGACTGTTTTTATTCCAGTTCCGTCTCTTCTCTCACGCGCCCCGGTTCCGGGAAGAGATTCCGTTCCGGGACTGTTTGGGCGCCGTGCAGGTATGCATAGATCTCTCGCTTGCCAACCCCTCTGTCCTTTGCTACCTGCTTCATTGCCGATTTATTATCCAGCCCTTGCTTCTCATAATACGCCATATGTTCTTCGATAGTCACAGCCTGCCAAGAAGCAATTGCTTCTTTCTGCTTCTCCTCTCGGCTTCTGCCCTCCACCACCAGAACATATTCCCCTCGAGGCGCTTCGTTTTCATAGAATTGAATTGCCTTATCCAGTGTTGTGGGCATAACCGTCTCAAACTTTTTCGTCAATTCTCTGCATAACGTTATTCTGCGCTCACCCAGCGAATCATATAGCTCACCCAGTGTTTTCACCAGATGGTGAGGCGCTTCATAGAGAAGTATTGTACGGCTTTCCTCTGCCAGCTCCTGAAGCACTTCTCTGCGCTCCTTTTTATCCGACGGCAGAAAACCTTCAAAGGAGAACCTCCTTGTGGACAGCCCCGAAAGCGTAAGGGCAGTAATACATGCCGCCGGACCCGGCAAAGAAGTCACGGGCACTTGGTTCTCATAGCACAGCTGTACCAGCACCTCACCGGGATCGGAAATTGCCGGGGTTCCCGCATCGGTGATAAGAGCAATATTTTGTCCGGCGAGGAGCTGATTTACGAGCTGCCTGCCTTTCTCCACTTTATTATATTCATGATAGCTGGTCATAGGAGTATGAATATCAAAGTGATTCAACAGCTTAATGCTGTTCCTCGTGTCCTCCGCCGCAATCACATCTACCGTCCGCAAGGTTTCCACTACGCGGGGCGTCATATCCTGAAGATTGCCTATAGGGGTTGCACATAAATATAATGTACCTGACATGTCTCTGTCCTTTCAACTCAATATCCATAAACATCCCGTATCTCCGGCATATACTCGCCGGGAGACTTGAAAACAATCAGCGGCTTTTCCACTCTCATGCGGGATTTTCCTCCACGCACCGCCTCCAAAAGCACCATATTAGGCTCCTTATCCACATATGGATACACCAACTGCATCCGCTTCGGTTCCAATTTATACCGAATCAGCACTGCCATAATTTCCGCCAGCCGAAAAGGGCGGTGTACCAGATAAAAATGTCCGCCCGGCTTCAACAGAACGGCGGCCTGCCCCACCACATCTTCCAATGTACATAATATTTCATGCCGCGCTATTGCTTTGGCGTCCTGCGGATTGGTAAGTCCGTGGTTTCCGATCATATACGGCGGATTGCAGGTAATGCAATCAAAAGAAGCAGACGGGAACAAATTGCCTGCTTCTTTGATATCTCCGGTTACAATTTCTATTTTTTCCGAAAGACAGTTCAGCGCCACGCTGCGGGCCGCCATATCGGCGCTTTCCGCCTGAATCTCTAAGCCTACCAAATGTCTGCAGCCGTACTTTGCCTCCATAAGCAGCGGAATAATCCCCGTCCCCGTCCCCAAATCCAACAGGTCATCCACCGCTCTCGCACGCGCAAAACCTGTCAAGAGAACCGCATCCATGCCAAAACAAAATTTTTGCGGATTTTGAATGATCCGGTAGCCATTACGCTGTAAATCGTCTATTCTCTCGTTTTCCTTAAGACTGACCGTCATTCTGTCCCGCCCTTCCTTCCTGCCGGGGTCTGGTATCATGGCGGTATCTGGGCTTATAATCACGGCGCTGATATCCCTCCTGACGCTGAACATCCTGCCGGTGGCTGTCCTGCCGCTGGCGGTTGTATTGTCTTTGACGGTTATCCGGTCTGTTCTGCCCTTCTCTATGCTGCCCTTCATGATAATCCCGCCGTTGGTAATTTTCCTGATATTGTCCGTCCTGCCGATGGTGGTCCTGCCGCTGGCGGTTATACTGCCTCTGGCGGTTATCCTGATGATTCTGTCCGCTTCTTCCCTGTGAGTCATAACCATTATAGCGAACATTATCCTGACCCTGTTCTTCCTGACGCTGGCCGCTGCCATACCGGTCATTCTCCGAATACAAGTCCTCCCCTTGCCTCCCCTGACGGAAGCCGTTGCGAGACTGGCCGTTCTCCGGATGGGTCTCCTCCCTCTGCCTGTCCTGACGGAAGCCGTTGCGAGGCTGGCCGTTCTCCGGATGGGTCTCCTCCCTCTGCCTGTCCTGACGGAAGACGTTGCGGGACTGGCCATTCTCCGAATGGGTATCCTCCCTCTGCCTGTCCTGACGATGACCGTTGCGAGACTGACCGTTGTCATGTCTGCCTTCGTTTTCCTGAATCTCCTGTGCTTCCTCCTCTTCCAAACGCTCCAATTCTTTCAACTCTTCCTTGGAAAGTTCCACATTTTCTTTTCTGCCATGCCTGCGTTTGAAAGAAAGCCGATTTACCTCATATTCCCGTATTTCCTTTTCATCCCCTATATCCACCACTACCTTTACCAGCTGGCGAAGTACATTGACACTCTGCACCTCCCCCTTTAACCCGTCCTCGGTAGTGACATGGTCCCCGATACCGGGCAGCCTGCGGTTCAATTCCTCATACGTCTCTTCCTCATTCTTCAGGCAGCACATCAGCCTTCCGCAGACTCCGGATATCTTGGTAGGGTTCAAAGAAAGATTTTGCTCTTTAGCCATTTTAATAGATACCGGAACAAAATCCGACAAATAACTATGACAGCATAAAGGACGCCCGCAGATACCGATTCCCCCTACTATCTTCGTTTCATCCCGGACACCGATCTGGCGCAGCTCAATTCTGGTCTTAAATACACTTGCTAAATCCTTTACCAACTCACGAAAATCTATGCGCCCGTCCGCGGTAAAGTAAAAAAGAACTTTATTGTTATCAAAGGTATATTCCGCATCGATAAGTTTCATCTCCAAACCATGTTTTTGAATCTTTTCCAAACAGATTTGAAACGCTTCTTTTTCCTTGTCCTTATTTCCGGCTTCTTGCTCCATATCCCGCTGGTTAGCCAGACGGATCACCGGCTTAAGAGGCTGAACTACCTTATCCTCCTCCACTTCCGTTATACCGGATACTACCGTACCGTATTCGATACCTCTGGCGGTTTCCACGATCACATGGTCGCCTCTTTCTATAGTAAACTGCAAAGGGTCAAAAAAATATATTTTGCCCGCTGTACGAAATCTTACTCCGATTACTTTAATCATCTATCCACCTCATCGGCGACTCTGCGCCTCACTTTTCCCAATCGGCTGTACACCACAGCAAGTACTTTTCGCGCTACCGACTGCTATTTTATCATATCCTTCTGCAAAAAGCCACCTGTTTCAAGCTAATTTACTTCAATTACCAAAATGCATTACCGTTCGCCTACGCTTCCCTACAGACCTCCGCGAACTATTCACAAAATTTGTTCCTTAAGTATTTCTCTGTCGTTCATCCGATCCAGCAGTGACTCTCCGGCACTCTGCCCTTCCGGAGGAATGTCAAGCGCCTCCCTGAGTTTCTCGTCATGAAAACCGTGAATCCAAGAAAAAGAATTGAACAATCCCTCCGCCGGCCAGCTTTCTTCAGGTGAAATGGCCATATTGGAGAATCCTCCGGAAGTTCTCTCTTCATAAGCCGCCGTCACATAGCGCACATAGTCCCGTATCCCGTCTTCATAGGCAAAACCAATAAATTCTGCCTGACTATGTTCCGTCAGTTTCAACCCGGAGCATACATAGATCTCCAGACTGTTATCCGCTCCGTAGTCAGATAAATCAAAACGATATACATAAGAATAAATATAAATATTTTCCCCCTGCTCCGACTGATACCGTTCGAAATCCAAATCGTTTATTGTATTCCCATACTGCTCCTCCACATAATTCCGTATGTTTTGTTTGCAGTCTGCCCAGTCCTCTGTGGCAAGAACGGTTTTTTCCTGTCTGCTTTGCTCCATGCAGACAATGCATCTTCCCCCGCCGCCAAACAATGTGTAATTCGCCCAAAAGTCGCCTTCTTCCACGAATCCCACCGTCCAGCCATGGGGCGAATTGATTCCCTGATAATGAGGTTCGTCCCCTGTGGGAATATAGCATTCCTGCACTGTCCGGAATACCATTCCGGGATAGATCAGACTCGGGTCACTTATTATTTCCGCATTGTCTTTCACAATCTCGGGATAACGGTTCCCGCTCCTAAACGAATTTCGCTGCTTCCACCCACACCGCCGTCATACACGCTTACCGCTGCCGACGCAGCCACACTTTAAATCCGCCATAAAAATTTATCCTGATACCATACGGCAGACACCCTGAGCGGCGCAGCGTTCTAGGCTTTAGCTGTTTTCCTGAATGGTCAGCATCAGCAATTCCATTGCCAATTCAAAATTCACGTTGGAATCCAAACGTTTTTTTGCTTTCTCCAGAGCCTCAATAATATTCTCAATATCCTCATAGCTGCAATGCTGTGCCGTCTTTCTCAGCGCCTGAACTTCCTCCCGGAATACCAGATGATTCACATCATTGGTTGCCTTAAACAGCAAAACATCCCGATACCAGATGGCTATAATGTCTAAATAGTCATTGATTTCCAGCTTATATTCGGTAATTTTCTTTATAGCTGAAATCATTTCGTTTAATTCCATCTCATTGATGTATTTTAAAAGAGACAGTGCTTCCGACTTCACATTTTCGAACTCTTCACTGGCCGCCAGAGCCTTGGCTTTTCCGATATTTCCTCTTGCAAATGCGACACAGATTTCCGCCTTGTAATCCGGAACCATCATCTCATGCATCAGAAATTTTTTTACCAGCTCGTCCGCCACCGGTTTCATATTTAAAACCACACAGCGGCTCAAAATCGTAGACAGCAATGAATTTACATTAGCTGTCAAAAGCAGAATCACCGCATATTCCGGCGGCTCTTCCAATGTTTTCAGCAACGCATTCTGCGCCTGAACCGTCATTTTCTCCGCTTCATTTATGATGTATACTTTGTGAGGACTGCTGTAAGGCTTGATTGCCACATCATTATTCACCTGCCTGCGGATATCCTCCACGGAAATGGTATTTGGCTTCTCATGTGTCACCCTTATAATATCGGGGTGATTATCGGAAAGCGCCTGTTTGCAGGACCGACACTCCTGACAAGGTTCTGCGCCGCCTTTTTCACATTGCAGCGCCATGACAAATACTCTGGCGATAAATTCCTTACCGGAAGATTTTTCCCCGTTTATAATATACGCATGGGAAACTTTCCCTGTAGTAAGGACATTACGCATATGCTCCTTAATCTGTTCTTGTCCGATGATATCCTGAAAACCCGCCATTGCCATCCCCCTCTTTTGTTCGTTAAAGAACTCGTCAAGTAAATATATCCAAAAGCAATCCTCTTATTTCTCCGATCTTATTGAGGATTGCAATATTGTCCTTCTCATCCTTCATCAGTTCCTGCGCCAGTTGATCCAAATTCTCGTCTACCAGCCTGATAATGCCATATACTCTATGGCGTCCCCTCCTGTCCAGAAAATTCTCTCTGGAAAAAGAATGGGATCTGGTCACTACCTCATTCATAAATTCCTTTACCAGCCCTCTATAGTGCTTCATATCTTTTACGTCCCGGCGTTTGGAAAGCTTCTCTCCCTGCATGGTGATTTCCTCCATCAACGTCTGCAGTCTAGCCTGAAGCTCCGCCTCCTCCACGTGGCTGGCCAGCATAAATTTAAATGTGCCGTCCGCAGGCTGGCTGGTCTGCACCTGCTCCACCGGTGCCGGCTGGTTCACCTGTCCTACCTTAATTTCCATGCGCCTGCCTCCTCCGTTCCTTCCTGTTTATGGCGATGAACTATATATCTCTTCCTGTTTATACTTCTCTTTTGTTTTGGGTGCCTGTTTATACTTCTCTTTTCGTTTTGGGTGCTCGATTATACTTCTCTTTTTGTTTTTGCCCCCGCGGTTATCTGTCTCTCTATTACTTATATCGTCATATCTTGGATGATTTAACAGCTGGAAACAAACATCTGCCCGTTTCTGAAATATTTTTTATTCCTGTACTCTTATTCCTCCGGCAGGAAATAAAATACATGTGTAATACAATATTATGATGTCCTTTTCAAAAGGTCAAAAAGTCCGATGCAAGCTCGCTTGCAAGAGGATTATTGAACTTGGCGCCCGCAATAACACCCAAAAGCAGCTGTTTTCAAACAAAAACAAACGGCTTTGAGATGTTTTGGAATTAACGTATCGGATCAGATTCCCTTGCCTGCATAATATATGAGGTAATTTCCGCCAGACATTTCTCCAAATCGTCATTCCGGAAGCGGCGGTCAATGCCCGCCTGACGGATTTTCTCCTCCGAGAAATCCTCACTGTCCGCCAAAAACCTACGACACATCTCCTCATACTTAGGAAATGCCTGTTTTCTTTCCCTGTTTAGTGCACGCTCCAGCCGAACCCCGTCATCTAATTCTATCATAACAGGAAGCAATTTGTCCTCTCCAAAATAATCCTTCACCTTCAAATAAGCTTCCAAGGTTCCTATCATAATGTAATCCTGTCCGTCCCATCGAAATTGTCCGTCATCCAATGTAAAATAACGCCAAAGCCCATGAAAAGTCTGGTATGTACGTTCCTCTATGATCCTGCCTTCTGCCTTCAGCTTCAGAAATCCGTCCTCATCCGTAAAAAAGTATTCCGTTCCGTTCCGCTCTCCGCTGCGGATGGGTCTGGTGGTATATGGCACGACAGTTTTTAAATCCAGCGTGCCATCTGCCAACAGCCTTTTAAAAATCGTATCCTTTCCCGAAGAGCTTTTCCCCATCAGGTATACTATTTTTCCCACACTTACTCTACCTCAACTACATGAATCATGTTCGTTTTACCGGCAATGCCCAGAGGCACGCCTGCTGTAATGACAACCGTGTCACCTTGTTTTACATATCCAGCCTTCTCAGCCTCCTCCAGCGCCGCCGCAAACAATTCGTCGCTGGTCTCCTTGCGTCCGATGAGCAAAGGATTGACGCCCCACAACAGGTTCAGCTGCTTACATACTCTGTCATTTACGGTACAGCCGATAACAGGACACACAGGCTTAAAGCGGGAAATGGCCTCTGCGGTAAAACCGGACATAGTAACGGTAATGATAACCGAAGCGTTTAAATCGGCGGCGGCTGTACAGGTGGAATAAGCGATTGCCATTGTGATATCCGTTCGATCCACCGTATCGTATTGCTTCATTCTGCCACGGTAATCAATATCCTCTTCCGTACTGGCGGCAATTCTCGCCATTGTCTTTACCGCCTCCACGGGATACTGTCCGGCAGCACTCTCCCCTGACAGCATAATTGCAGTGGTTCCGTCATAAATCGCATTGGCAATATCCGTAGCTTCCGCTCTGGTGGGTCTGGGATTCTTGATCATAGACTCCAGCATCTGGGTTGCCGTAATTACGTGCTTTCCCTGAGCGTTGGCCAATTTAATCATCTTCTTCTGAAAGGCCGGAACCTCTTCTAAGGGAATTTCCACACCCATATCACCCCTTGCGACCATAATGCCGTCGGAAGCCTCCAGAATTTCCTCCAAATTCTGAATTCCCTGCATATTTTCGATTTTAGCAATGATTTTCATATCACTGCCCTTATCCCTCAAAATACTGCGGATTTCTTCAATGTCGTTTTTCGTTCTGGCAAAAGAAGCAGCAAGAAATTCGAATCCCATTTCAATACCGAAGAGAATATCAGCCCTGTCCACTTCGCTGATATACGGCATGGATAGAACGGCACCGGGTACGTTTACACCTTTATGATTGGAAACAAAACCGCCATTGATAACTTTGCACACGATTTCCTCACCGGAAATTTCTTCCACCTCCATTTCAATCAAACCGTCATCAATTAAAATGGTAGTGCCCACTGAAATATCATCTTTTAAATTTTTATAAGAAATTGCCGCCTTCTCGGAGGTGCCTAACATTTCTTCCGTAGTCAGAACAAAACGTTGCCCCGCCTTCAATTCCACTCTTCCGCCTTCAAAATCTCTCAAGCGAATCTCCGGTCCCTTGGTATCCAAAAGAGTTGCCACCGGAAGTCCAAGCTCTTCCCGAACTTTTAAAACGCGTTGATATTTTACTTTCTGCTCCTCATGTGTACCGTGCGAAAAGTTAAATCTTGCCACATTCATTCCGGCAAGCATTAATTCACGCAATCGCTCCTCACTTTCACTGGCAGGCCCTATGGTACAAATAATTTTTGTTCTTCTCATATTAATCTTCTCTCTTTCCCCATTATAAATATATCTTTATTGTTGCAGACAGTGAGTCATTTGACTCTGTCTGTATCAATACATCCGAATGCTATCATAAAAATTCAGCTCCTTGGTTTACATTCATCCAAGATGCAAATCCATGCCTTTTTTCTTTTTACATGATATCCCTGAATTCTTTCTTCTGCGGCTTCTAATTTTCCAACCCCTTCTCCCATGGTTTCCGGCTTCTCTCTTCCTTCTTCTCCGGCCTGCAATTGCCCCAGCCCTTCTCCCTCGGTTTCCGGCTTCTCTCCTCCTTCTTCTCCGGCCTGCAATTGCCCCAGCCCTTCTCCCTCGGTTTCCGGCTTCTCTCTTCCTTCTTCTCCGGCCTGCAATTGCCCCAGCCCTTCTCCCTCGGTTTCCGGCTTCTCTC
>CAJUTJ010000103.1 GCA_910589655.1 uncultured Acetatifactor sp.
ATGAATTCAGCACCCACTCTTTGCGCCAGTGCCGCGTTGTCGTCAGTCAACGATGCCACCGCATCGCCTCCCTCCTCCGCCTTGCCCTGACACAAATATCGGGCACTGATATTCACCGTTATTTCCGCAATGCAGTACTAGTACTCCATCCGAACAGAACATGAACTTAGGAGCTGCCGAATGGAGCATTAGATCATTTACCGTCTGTCGCTTTCGTCAAACACATCTCCGCACTCAGGGCAGAATTTAGGGGGATGGGCGGGATCTTCCGGCTCCCAGCCGCACTTATCGCATTTATACAGAGGCGCTCCCTCCGGCTTTTTGCTGCCGCACTCGGTACAGAACTTCCCCTGATTTACGGAACCGCAGCCGCAAGTCCAGCCTGCTCCCGCAGGTTTGGGCGCTCCGCATTCCATACAGAACTTTCCCTTATTATCCTGGTGCCCGCAGCTGCAAGTCCAGCCCAGCACGGCTGCTCCGGCATTTGCCGCTTGCATCCGGGACATACTTTGCTGTGCCCCAGTCTGCTGCATAGGCTGCTGCCTGTTTGCACCCATCATGTTTCCGAAGCCGTTACCGCCCATCATATTTCCCATCATGCCCATGGCCATCATGTTCATAGCGCCTTCCATAGGACTTCCTCCTTGGGAACCGCCGCCGGACAAATTTGTATTTTCGATCATGGAAGCCATTGCTTCGCTCTGTCTCGCCGCCTGCATATCCCCGCTGCGAAGCATAGCCGTATCCTGCCACTTCTGGAATCTCTTTCTGTCCTCGGCAGGCATATCCGCACTGTTGATGGTCATCTTCAACATCCGGATTCCTCTAAGCTCCGTCCACTGCTGGGTCAGCTCCTCAGCCAGATACTTACAGATTTCTCCGGAAAATCCGGGGATTTCATAGGGGCGCACCCCTTGAGCGGAAATCCTTGCCAGCGCAGGCTGCAGCGCCGTCAGCAGTTCGCTTTTCAGAGTGGTCAGAAGCTCCGTCTTTTTATAACTGTCCGTTACATTTGCACATACATTCGTATAAAACAGAATGGGATCGATAATTTTAAAGGAATACTGCCCGTTCACTTTGACAGCCGTATCAAAATCATATCCGGTATTTCTGTCCAGCACGCGGAACGGGATGGGGCTGGGCGTTCCGAACAGATTATTCATAATCTCCTTCGTATTGAAAAAGTAAACTCTCTGATCCTTTGCCGCGTTGCCGCCAAACGTAATTCTTCTCCCCATAGCGGCAAAACTTTGCTTAATGCTTTCTCCCAAGCTGCCGTAAAAAATAGTAGGCTCCGAGGAATGATCATACACAAATTCACCGGCCTCGGCGCATACCTCCACAATGCCTCCCTGATCCACAATGATCATACACTGCCCTTCGTTGACAGCGACCACGGAACCGTTTGTAATAATGTTATCCACACCCTTGGTATTACTGTTGCGTCTCTCCGTAATCCGTTTCTGCCCCTTGGTCATCAAGATATCATTGGAAAGAGAATCGCAGTAGAAATACTCCCTCCACTGATCTGCAAGTATGGTTGACATAGCATCTTTTGCCGCTTTTATTAATCCCATCTGTTCATCCTCCGGTTGTTTGATTTAAAAAAGCTTCATTGGTTCTATTCTATCAAATTTTTATCATTCTCTCAACAGCTTTTTGCGGTTTCTGTACATGCGTTACTGGCCGCTTACTGGTCACAGAGTGAACCGTAAGCGCCCTCCCCGTCATATCGATGCAGCGATCTTCCGGCCTTGCACCAATCCATTGATTGTTTGTGCCGCCGATGTCAGCATGACCGGAAGTGCGAAAGAGCTTTCCCTACAGTTTAAAGCGCCCTTCGGCAGTTTCCGCCGCAGAAGGACGCTTTTCTATACAGCCCCTGTGAAAAACAGATATTACAAAACCTATTTTGCGGCTTCTTCCGCATATTCTTTGGTCACTAAATCCGCATAAGGCACTCTCTCCTTCAGGACACCGGAATCGTCCAAAATGTTCTGCAGAAGGTCAAATGCCTCCTCCTCGAAAATCAAATTATCTTTCCATGTGTCCTGATTATAGTAGCGCTCTACAATCGTTGTCAGCGTCTCAAGATCCGTCTCTGCAAACTGAGGCGCTATCACTTTGGCAATCTCTTCCGGCGTATGGCTTCTCACAAAGTCCATACCTTTTTGGAGGGCATTGGTAAATGCCTGAACCGTATCCTTGTTCTTCTCCAGATAGCTCTTCTTTGCAGAGAAAGAGGTGTAGGGCACATATCCTGAGTCTTCGCCCAGAGAAGCCACAACATAGCCTTCGCCTTTCTGCTCCAGCATGGTGGCATGAGGCTCAAATTCTACCGTAAAATCCCCTTGCCCTCCCGAAAAAGCAGCGGCAGTGGAGCCGAAGTCAATACTCTGATCAATGGAAACTTCCGTCATGGGGTCAATGCCGTTTTTGTTTAGAATATACTCGAAGACCATCTCAGGCATACCGCCCGCCCTTCCTCCCAGCACATCTTTTCCCACAATCATGCTCCAGTCAAATTGATCGATAGGCTCTCTGGACACCAGAAAGTTTCCCGCACGCTGGGTAAGCTGCGCAAAGTTTACCACATAGTCCTCCGTACCGCCCGCATAAGTGTAAATAGTGCTCTCACTTCCCATAAAGCCGATATCCGCCTCTCCGGTGAGTACCGCCGTCATGGTTTTATCCGCACCAAACCCTGTTACCAGCTCTATGTCGATGCCTTCCTCCGCAAAATATCCGTTTTCGATTGCCACATACATAGGAGCATAAAAAATAGAGTGAGCAACCTCGTTCAGTACCACCTTTGTATTTCCTCGTTCTCCCCCCGCGGTTGTGCCGCTGCATCCCGTCAGCACAGCCAGCGCAGTCACAGCTGCCAGACCGGCCTTCAGAAACTTTTTCCCGGACAGCCCTTTTCCGGAATTCCATCCCTCCGAACACTTCTCTTCAGATATTTCTTTCACAGATAACCTTTTCATAAAAAAACTCATAAATGCCTCCCTTTTTGTGATGCTTTATTTTATGAGCTTCCTATGAAAAAAGTTACAAAAATCCCCGACACCTTATCGGCATCGGGGTAATCCATGCATTTCCTCTATAAATTTGCCTTAATTTTCTCAATCATCTCCGCATATTCGGCATCTGTGAGATATATCTTGTCCGGATTCATCTGGAAAGTACCGCCCCATTCGTCCCCGCCCTCGTATTTAGGGCAGAGATGCATATGCAGATGGCATCCCGTATCGCCGTAAGCTCCGTAATTCAGCTTATCGGGATGAAAAGCGGCATGGATTGCTTTAGCCGCATGTGCCACATCCGCCATAAACAGATTCCTCTCCTCATCGGAAATGTCAACAATCTCACTGACATGATCCTTATATGCCACAATACATCTTCCGGGCTTTGACTGCTCCTTGAACAAAATCAAACTGCTGACTTCCAATTCACAGATAAAAATACCGAATTTCTCCAGCAGCTCCCCTCTCATACAATACCCGCAATTAGAATGCTTCATTTTCAAGTCCTCCGTTTTCCGGCTTTTCGCCCTTGTGATTTTTCTTTCTATTTTCAGCTCTTGCTGCCATTTTTTGCGCTTCCTTGTCACGTGCCAGTTCGTCCACGATTTTTTCGATAATCAGCTTCTTTACGTACACGTCATAGCTCAAGGCACAGATAAAAGAAAATTTTCTCAAAAAGTCCGCATTTTCCTGAGGCGCATCCTGAAAAGTCTGCTCCGCCGCACGGTATTTTCTGATCACTTCCTTTTTCAGCGTCTCAACCTCCGCCTCTTCCATACTGAAAACTTCCCGGTATATTTTCTCCAGATTGAAATCTTCTCCCGTCCGGAAATACTGTTCCGTGATAGGCTTGAGCAGCGTCTGGATATCATTGATGGACAAAATCCCCTTGTAATAATAGATAAATATTAAGAGAAGCACATGCTCTTTGGAATATTTCTTCCTCACGGGCGGGGGCAGAAGATCATTCTTGGCATAATTATTAATCATGGTCTTGGTCAGAATCTTGTCCTCCTCCGGAAATCTGGAAGCAGGCCGGAGCTTTGTATCCATAAAAGTAGTAACCTGATCCATATATAAATCAATATTGGGAATGTCCTCAGGGTTAATATGCTGTATTCTGTCAAGACTGGCCAATATGCTGTTTAATAAATCATCATTATTAATAGTCATGTGTATTCCCTCACTTTCGCCCATTGAATGCACTACTATAATTATATAGTAATCAATACTACATGGCAACTGTTTCTTTTATTTCTCTGTTTCTCATATTTCTCTGTTTCTCATATTTCTTTTACGTTACTGTCCACTCCCGACCAGTAACGTATGCACAGAAACCGCAAAACAGCGGTTTCGCGCAGGTTGCCCAAGCGATTATTCTAATCGCTTGGGTTTGATCACGCAAAAAACGCATGAAAACGCCTCACGGCAGCGTATAAGTGAAAAGTAACCCTTTTACTTCTCTTCTCCCGCAAATCGCATAGAGACGCGATTTTGACTTCGCGGGAGAGGCTGTCTAAACTATTACTGTTACTTTTGTGAGCGGGCGGACATAGCAGATATCCTTCTTTACTTTACTTCTCCCCTGTGATAAAATGACTTATGTAAGCCTGTAAAACTTTACAGTGTAAAAGCGAATAATAGAGAGGTATCCCACATGAATAAGAAAATAAAGACCGAGGCTGTTGATTCCTTGTTTGAGGCGGTGCTTTGCTTAAAAACGCGGGAGGAATGTTACAGCTTTTTCGAAGACTTATGTACCGTAAACGAGCTTCTTTCTCTGTCCCAGCGATTTGAGGTGGCTTCCATGTTAAAAAACCACAAAACCTACCTTGAAATCGCAGAAAAGACCGGCGCATCCACAGCCACCATCAGCCGGGTAAACCGATCCCTGAATTATGGGAATGACGGATATGAGATGGTATTTGGCCGTATGAAAGGCCGCATTACGAATGAAGATTCCCGGCCGGCCGACTGAACAATACTTACGGCTTATAACCCTCACTTCATAATCCAAATTACACATACAAGTCTATATGGAAAAAACTTGTATAAAAAATGTGCAAGGTTCCTGTCTGGTTCCTTGCGCAGCGGCATCATATACACCCCCGGGCATGTGCAGCCATGCCGGGGGTATAAATTGGAAATATACTATATTACTCTTTCGAGTAGGTCTGTCCTACCGTTTGTCCTGTCATCCGGCCTACATTTTGTCCTGTCGTCTGGCCTGCGGTTTGTCCTGCATTTTGTCCTGTCGTCTGGCCTTCCTCTCGGCTTGTACCATCCGATTCCTTCAATGCCTCGTCAATAGCGGCTCTCGCATTTTTCATCCCCGTTCTCACCGCTTTGGAAGAAGGCCTCGCTCTTTTACTCGATACATCCTGATTCATATTACAGCTTCCTTGGAATACTGCATGTTCATCAATGACAATTGTAGTCGTAGTAATATCCCCCAATACCCTTGCCGTGGAAGTCAACTCTGTTTTTTCAGGCGCATTTATGCTTCCGATAATCTCGCCGCCGATGATGGCAACCTTACAGGTGATATCTCCGTTGATTACACCTGTAGCCCCCAGAATGATTGTCTCGGATACAGTAAGATCTCCATTGAGCGTTCCGTCCACCCTCACCGTCCCGCTTGAAGTAAAGTTACCGTTACATTCCGCATCCTTTCCTATGATTGTAGTAATTCTTATTTCATTTCTCTTTCCCAACATTTTATCCTCCCTTTCAAAGCTTACACTTTTTGATAAAAATACATTTTAACCGCTGATGGTCAGCATTTCCGTTGGATTAATGTATTCATTATCCCTCATCATCTGATAACCGAGCTTGTTGTTTTCTTCTTCGATTAAAAAGAGCGTTGTCCCTTGCGTAATTACCTCGCCTTGTTTTACCTTGGCCTCTCCCTGGTTCCTGTAAATGGTAATGTATCCGTTGCCGTGATCCACCCAGATATTGTGCCCATACTCCGCATCATCGTTCACTGCGATGACGGTTCCGTTGGCAGTGGCTATGGCCATTGTCCCTACCGCCGCCGTGAAAACACACATTGGCTCCCCTTCGGTAATTTCCTCCATTGTTGCCGAACCGGTCAAAGGAAATTCTGTAGGGGTGGACTGTCTCTGAAGCTGTTCCGACAACTCAGTCTCGTTCTGTACCTTCTGATTTACAGTATCACTTAAAATCTGTATCTTCTCTTCCTGTGCCGCTATCTGAAGCTCCAGTTCCGCATTTCGCTCTGCAAGTTCCTGATTCTGCACTTGAAGCAGCTCTATCTCGGAAACAGATTCAGATTCATCTACCTGCTCCTGCACTGCTTTGCCGTCTGCCTCATAAACTACATAGCCGATTACGGCACCGATCATAACACAGAAAAATACTATTATCGTCTGTAAAATCCATGGCCGGACACGAAACTGCTTTAGCCTTGCGTCAACAGACTCCGATGTGACTAGCACAACATGGCTGTTTTTACGCTTATGCTTCTTTCTTCCCATAAAATTCACCTCCGGTAAACTACTCCATTTTACCATAGCTAGTCTGTTACATCAATGTTCTGTTAATATTTTTGTAATAAATATATAAAATATCGCAAAAACTTTGTGCATTTTTATACCACTAGTGCACTTAAAGAGGGGTGTTTACACACCCTCTTGCGCACATACCAGTCAATATTTGGAAGTTTACTTCCAAATTTTCATGTTCCTTATGGAATTTTATACAGTTTTCCCGACTATGTCCAAAAACTACCATGAGCTGCACAATTTCAGTACTTTATCCCATTCTAATGTGCCGCCGAACAAATCCAATGCGCTTCCGATTGTTACATTCAATTGATCTCTGCCCAGTTCACGGAGCTGTCTCAAATCTTCGTAGCTGTGAACGCCTCCTGCATAAGTCATAGGCTTGCGTCCCCATTGCCCCAGCATAGAGGCAAGTTCCCGTTCTATGCCCTGTGATTTCCCTTCCACATCAACCGCATGAATCAAAAATTCGTCGCAGTAATCGGCAAGTCTGTTCAAAAGCCCTTCCTCCACCTTTTCTTCCGTCAGCTTCTGCCAGCGGTCCGTCACCACAAAGTACCCTCTCTCCGTCTTTTTACAACTGACATCCAACACCAGATGCTCCTTTCCTACCGCCTCTGTCATTTTCCTTAATTTGTCATAATGAATTCTGCCGTTTTGGAAAACATAGGATGTAACGATGACGTGGGAAGCGCCCGCCTCCAGATATTCTGCTCCGTTATCGGGAGTAATGCCGCCGCCCACCTGAAGCCCTTGAGGATATGTCTTCAATGCCATAAATGCCTGCTGTCTGGTAGCCTCATAATACTCGCTGTCCTGTCCGTTTAACAGAATAATATGACCGCCCTTCAGTCCTGATTTTTGGTAAAATTCCGCAAAAAAAGAGGCATCCTGACAGGACACGAAATTTTCCTCTGCCTGATTTCCCTCATCCCGGAGACTTCCTCCTACGATCTGCTTCACCTTACCGTTATGTATATCAATACATGGCCTGAATTCCATATTTATCCAAAACCTTTCTTTTTTTTATTTGTTTTATGCTCTTTTTTCCTAATATACATATTTTTCGTTATGCATATTTTTTACCCGATTTCACATACTACAGACAAATCACCCAATTGGGCCTCTTTTGGCTCTGTTTTGGTGCTGATTTTAACTTTATTCAGAAGCGAAAGCGGCAATTTTAATGCTCAGTCAGCAGAATGAAAATGGAGGAGACTATGAAAAAATCAAAACATTTGAAAGGGGCAAAAAAGCTCCTTGCGCTTGGTCTTGTACTTGTCTTTGCATTTGCAATAACGGCCTGCGGCAATAGGAATTCCGGCAACACGGCAGGAAGCAGCTCTTCATCAGGAGCCAACGGCAGCAGTACCGCTAACGGAAACGGCAGCAATACCGGAAACGACAATGGCACTGCGAACAACGGCAGCACGGACAATAACGGAGTAACCGGAACCGGCGGAGCTACCGCAGGAGACAATAATTCCGTATTGGATGATGCCGGTAACACAATCACAAATGTGGTTGATGATGTGGTTGACGGTGCCGAAGATCTCACCGATGATATTCTCGGTAATGACAATCACAATAATACTACCGGTAACGGCAGCAACAACAACAATGCAAACACCGGTAACGGCAGCAACAACAACAATGCAAACACCGGTAACGGCAGCAACAACACGAATGCAAACACCGGCAACGGCAGCAACAACACGAATGCAAACACCGGCAACGGCAGCAATAGCACGAATGTAAACACCGGCAACGGCTCCACCGACACCAACGGCACCGTAAATAACGGCTCTGCCACCGGTTCCGGCGCTGCAAACGGCACCGGCTCCACTAACGGTACCGCAAGCGGAACATCCACCCGATAAGATCCAAAATCAACGGAAGCTCTCACAGGATGTCCTAAGAGCTTCCGCTTTTTACAAGTCAGGCCGTCCGCCATAACGGGCATCCGGAGGGCGATACTGTATCCGTTTACCAAATACTCTTTCCATATTGTAATTGTATATAACAGCCGAAGACAAGCCTTGGGAGAAATGAATGGAATGTCACTGAACGGAGCGGAGTGCTATTGCTCCATAATCGTACCGTCCCGATATGCTTCCAACAGCTCTTCGAGATAATAGATTGTCTCCCTCAGCTCGCTTCCGATGTCCGTATCCGCCACAAGCTTCCTATGCACAAAAGTTTCCACATCCATGGAATCGGAAAATATATCCGACTCCTTCTGGATGGCGGCTTCGGTAGATTCAAAAGGCTCATGGGCAACCAGCCTCATCCCTCTGGAATTACATACCAGAGTATAACCGGCAATCCCTGTTTTCTTTTGATATGCCTTAGAAAATCCCCCGTCGATAATCAGCAGCTTTCCTCCGCATTTGATAGGGGATTCCCCGTGTATCTGCTCCACGGGAACATGGCCGTTGACAATATGGCCTTCTTTGGCATTTAAGCCGAACTCTTCCAGAATACGGTTAACTGTCTCTTCCTGCTCTAACAATTGATAATAGCTGTTTTTCTTTTCCGCATGGGCGGCAGGTTCCTCCACAAAATAAGACTCGAAGGTAGCCATTTTGGCTTTTCCGAACACGGGGGAACCCTTTCCCGCCCAAATATACCACATCATATCCTGACTGGCGGAGCGCTCCGACTGTTCTTTTGCATAGTAACCTCTTCTGGCATAATGTTCCAAAATATCATACAAGGCTTTGCCGCTGTACTCCTTACCGTAAATTTCTACGGAAGCAAAGCTGCCGTCGGGATTCATGGGCATACAGCCGTGGTACAGCAGATTTCCGTTATAAATCTTATACATTCCCCCTTTGGCATAGAGAAAGCGGACATGCCGCTGCAGCTTTTCGCACTTCATAAAAGCCTTCTGCAGACGCACCATAACCTTGGCTTCCTCCTCAGACAGTTCATAAGGATTATTCCTGTCAATCGTGGGGAAATCCAAATCTTTCATAGGATATTCTTTCCCGTCTATGTAAACCGTGCCCTTTTCATAATCAATCTTATCCAACAGCAGCCTGTTCTCCATATGGAATTCAGGGTGACGCCGGATCAACTGACCTTCCAGTTTAAACTGGATAATGGTCATGGCCTTATGCATCTTCGTATCCAAGCTCAAGTCCTTGGTGTTATAATCCGTGTTAAACCGAATGGAAAAAATATCACAGTCGGTATCCGCATAAGTGTCCAAGACAAAGGTGGCAAGAGGCAGCAGATTGATACCATATCCGTCCTCTATAGTGGCAAGATTTCCATATTTTGCGGCCATGCGGACTACATTGGCAATACATGCCCGATGACCGCTTGCCGCTCCCATCCACACCATATCATGATTTCCCCACTGCACGTCCACAGAATGATAGGAGCACAGCGTGTCCATTATGATGTGGGGACCCGGACCTCTGTCATAAATATCTCCCACAATATGCAGATGGTCGATAACCAGACGCTGGATCAGATGGCTTAGGGCAATGATAAACTGGGGAGCCCGGCCGATACGAATAATGGTATGTATGATTTCGTTATAATACGCTTCCTTATCCTGAATCTCTTCTTTCTCCGTGATCAATTCTTCTATAACATAGGCAAAATCATTGGGAAGCGCTTTTCTCACTTTGGAACGCGTATACTTGGAGGATACTCTCTTAATCATCTGCACCAGCCGATGAAGAGAAATTTTATACCAATCCTCAATATACTCCTCTTCATGTTGGGCAATCTCCACCTTTTCCTCGGGGTAATAGATCAATGTTGCAAGGCTCTTCTTGTCCTTATTGCTGATGGTATTTCCGAATTCCTCATCAACTTTCCTGCGGATTGAGCCGGAGCCGTTTTTAAGCACATGGTTAAACTGTTCATATTCTCCATGAATATCCGTCAAAAAGTGCTCCGTCCCTTTGGGCAGATTCATAATAGACTGTAGATTGATAATCTCCGTGGAAGCAGCCGCAATATTTTTATACTGTTTTGCCAAAGTCTTTAGTACCTTGCGTTCCTTATCGTCCATTTTCCCCTCCTTGTCCGCTTTCAACGGGCATTCTCTCAATAGAAACCGGTGCCGCTCTCCTGCCGGCGGCTCAGCCTGCCCCCTCGATCACATGACTCATATCATACATGCCGGCGGCTTTTCCCGCCAAAAATTTTGCCGCCTGTACGGCGCCTTTTCCGAATACGGCCTTGGAATAAGCCGTATGGGAGAAAGTAATCACCTCATCCGGACCCGCAAAAATAACGTCATGATCTCCCACGATGGTTCCCCCTCTCACCGCACTGATGCCGATTTCCTTGCGGGGACGTTTCTCTCTGCGGGAGCTGCGGTCATAGACATACTCGTATTGGCCTTCAAATTCTTCGTTGATGGAATCCGCTAATGCCAGCGCCGTACCGCTGGGTGCATCCACCTTAAGGTTATGGTGTTTCTCCACAATCTCCATATCAAAACCTGCGGGCGCAAGCAATCCGGCTGCCTCCTTCAGTAGTTTTAACAGAAGGTTGATTCCCAGAGACATATTGGCGGATTTCAGCACCGCAATCCGCTTTGACGCTTCCTTCACTTTTTGCAGCTGGGCTTCGCTCAACCCCGTCGAACAGAGCACACAGGGCAGCTTCCTCGCCACGCAGTAGTCCAGCATTTTATCCACTGCAGGAGCGGCGGAAAAATCAATCAGGCAGTCCGCTTCCACATCACATTGGTCAATATTCCCAAATACGGGATACGGATTATGCCCGTCATCCGCCGGATCAATTCCGGCTACCAGTTCCGCCGTATCGTCCTCAGCCAGCAATCCGCTGATCACCTGTCCCATTTTCCCGTTACATCCATGCATAATGATTCTTATCATTCTATCCTCCCCTTATTCCATGCCGTAAAGACTTTCCTCCTTTTAAAACGAAGCACAAACACCAATCTCCCAATTGCGCTGTCGGCAGCTGTTGCCCGGCAAGGCATTTTGTGCCCGGCAGCGCATTTTGTATCCGGCAAGGCAATTGGTATCCGGCAAGGCAATTGGTATCCGGCAAGGCAATTGGTATCCTACAGGGAATTTACGGCACTTGGACTCCGTTTACAATATCCCGTATTTTTTCATCGCCTTTTCCAATTTTTCTGCATTTGCAGATTCCATTTCCGTTAAGGGCATTCTCAAAGGCCCTGCCTCCATCCCCATCAGATTCAAAGCTTTCTTAACAGGAATAGGGTTCACTTCACAGAACAGTGCATTGCACAGCTCCATAGCCGCAAGCTGCTTTTGACGGCTTTCCGCAATCTTTCCGTCCAGAAAATCCTGACAGATTTCATGCGTCTGCTTCGGTGCCACATTAGCCAATACGGAAATAACTCCCAAACCGCCCAATGCCATAATAGGCACAATCTGGTCATCGTTTCCGGAATACATATCCACACAGCCCTCGGAGATAGCGGCCAAGTGTGCAATCTGGCTGATATTCCCGCTGGCTTCCTTCACTCCTATGATATTCTCCACATCCTTACAGAGCCTTACCACAGTTTCCGGCAGGATATTACACCCCGTTCTGCCAGGCACATTATACAGCAGTACGGGAATTTTTACGGATTCCGCAATCATCTTGAAGTGAGCATACAGACCGTTCTGGGTTGCCTTATTATAATACGGGCTTACCACAAGCAGCCCGTCCGCACCGGCCTGCTCCGCTTCCTGAGAAAGGTAGATTGCCGTCTCGGTACAGTTAGAGCCGGTTCCGGCTATGACAGGAACCCTTCCGTTTACTGCTTTGACGCAATAACGGATGACGTCCAAATGCTCCTCATGGGTCAGCGTTGATGCCTCACCTGTGGTTCCGCACACCACAATGGCATCCGTTTTGTTTTCAATCTGGAACTCGATCAGTTTACCGAATCCATCATAATTTACTTCTCCGTTTTCATACATTGGTGTAACAATCGCTACACCGGCGCCTTTGAAAATTGACATAGCCTTTCCTCCATAAATATCCTTTCATCAACGTGTACAAGTTTCCCTGCCGCAAAGAAGATTTTCTTCACAGCTCCCGTCATGTCTCCGGCGGTGACACAAACACTCCGTTTCCGCAATGTAAAAAATGCCAGCGCTGAACGCGCCGGCAAAGATTACAGGATCATCACTGCTGATAGCGCCCCACCCGATAACGGATGACAGTCATACGGTTCTTCACCGTATGCCCAAGAATCGATTCACAGGTTCTCTCCTCTTTCGGCGTCCTCCCCTTTTGTCTCCCCGCATCTACGCCTGTCGTATTGGGAAGATTACTTTTGAACAACGCAACCTCTATCTCCTTATTCTGTTTAAAAGCATAGCATCTTCCACAACCTATGTCAATACCATGAGAGCAGAAAACCAAGCGGCCCGCGGGGACATTTGGTTTTCAAGCCATAGCCCGCTATGGCTTTGACATGGATTGCTGGTATCATGCGTCACAAAGTGACGACAAGGCGGCTGCAGCCGACTTAGATTCTGCGTCCGCAGAATCATGATACTGTCTTTATCATCTCAATCTTGGAAATTTCATCCGCCAGAAAACAGATTTCATCGCTGAGCTTAATTCCTGTGAGAATGACACTGGTATCCTCCCTGCAAACCAGCATATTTTTCAGATCCTCTACCGTAATGATTTCCTTTTCAATCAATCCCAGAACTTCATCCAAAATCAATAAATCACATTCCCCGGTGGCTAAGACTTTTTTTGCAAAATTCATACCGTTTTTAATATTGACAATCTCCTCCCGCTTTTTCTCCTCGGGAAGCTGTTCAAAATTTTCATCGGATTTCTCGAAACGAAACAACTTAATCTCCGGCTCCATCCTGCGCAGAAAATCAGAATCCTCCAGTCCTCTTCCTTTCAGGAACTGGATAATAACGACATTTTTACCTGCAACGGCGGCCTGAACCGCCCTGCCGATAGCCGCCGGAGATTTTCCCCTTCCGTCCCCCGCATATATATATACCATTCCATTTGCCATACTGCACCTCAACTTATTCGTCTATAGTAGAGTAACAAACATCTTGTTACAGTCCAGCCGGAGCAGTCGTTTTCATAAGTGTAAGCGCCATACTGCAACAAATATTTTATATATTATAACATACCTATATCAATTTGGCAAATCTTGGCAGTCTTCCTCTATTTCTTCCCCTTCGCCAAGCTCCATTTTGCTGACGGATACCTCGAAGGCCACTCTTTTTTCCACATTTTCTTCATCCAATTTTTTCATATACTCGCGGCTCTGAATCCGCCCCCAAACCGCACAGCGCTCGCCCACTTTGAAATGATTGGCATAACGGGCATTTCTTCCCCAGCAGATACAAGGTATATAATCGGACTTGCCGTAAGGACGGTTCACGGCCAGCAGCAGATCGGCAATCTCTCTTCCCAAAGGTGTTTTACGATACACCGGCTCCTTACAGATATACCCGTCCAAAAAAATCTGATTTGTTTTTGAGCTTTCCTCCATCTCTTCTATAAAATTAATTTCTCTCGCAAAAACGGACAAAACCAGACGGTTTTTATGTTCCTCATGTCTGTTATAAGATCGGAATTGTCCCACTACACAAATCAGCGACCCTATATAGCTATCGGTCACGTCGATCAGACGCTCTGATACCATGACCGGAATAATGTCATAACTCTCGCTTAATCTTTTACATTTGACATCTACCATATAAAAGCCTTCTCCGAAGATTTCATGGCTATAAGAAAAATCACTGACGATCTCTCCCATCACCGTTACCTGATTGTTTTCAATTACCTTATCTGTCATTTCTGTTCTCCCTTCTTACACCTTAAGAATTTTTCCGGTATGCCACATAAAGTGGTCGCACATGGCTACTATTATATATACCTTATCCACCAATGTTTTAGAACAAAAACCCATCGCGCAAATCGCCAAAATATGCGCTTTTTGACTTGCATGAGTCTCGGATAAGTGATATACTGTAGCAGTTTGAGTTTTGACAAATTTTGCGTTGTTAATCAGAAAAATTTGATAAGCGGTAAAAATCCGGTAATCAGATGGAATCTGGCAATCAGGAAAGGATGCTGAGAAATGAGACAGAAAAGAGAAGACGTAAGAAATGTTGCAATCATCGCTCATGTGGATCACGGTAAGACAACTCTGGTAGACGAGCTTTTAAAACAGAGCGGTGTTTTCCGCGAGGGTCAGGAAGTGGCTGAACGCGTTATGGACTCCAACGACATTGAGCGTGAGCGTGGTATTACTATCCTGTCAAAAAATACGGCTGTAATGTATAAAAACACTAAGATTAATATTATTGACACTCCCGGCCATGCCGACTTCGGCGGCGAAGTGGAACGGGTACTGAAAATGGTAAACGGTGTAATTTTGGTGGTGGATGCCTTTGAAGGCGCCATGCCGCAGACGAAATTCGTGCTGCGCAAGGCATTGGAGCTAAAGCTCCCCGTCATTGTATGTATCAATAAGATTGACCGGCCCGAGGCGAGACCGGATGAAGTTGTGGACGAGGTTCTTGAACTGTTTTTGGAACTGGACGCAGACGATGCACAGCTGGACTGTCCCTTCGTCTATGCTTCCGCAAAAACGGGTGTAGCCTCTCTGGATACCTCCGAAAACGGCACGAACATGGAACCCCTTTTTGAAACCATTGTAAATTATATACCTGCTCCCGAAGGAGATCCCGACGCCGGAACCCAAGTTCTGATCAGCACCATCGACTATAACGAATACGTGGGCCGCATCGGTGTGGGCAAAGTGGACAACGGCATCATTAAGGTAAATCAAGAGGTTATTATCTGCAACCACCATGAACCTGACAAGCAGATTAAGGTAAAAGTAAGCAAGCTCTACGAATTTGACGGATTAAACAAAGCAGAGGTAAAGGAGGCCGGAATCGGTTCCATCGTCGCTATCTCCGGTATCAGCGATATCCGTATCGGAGACACCCTTTGCTCCGTGGATCATGTGATTCCCATTCCCTTCCAAAAGATCAGCGAGCCTACCATTGCCATGCAGTTCATGGTCAATGATTCCCCGCTGGCAGGGCAGGAAGGAAAATATGTCACCAGCCGCCATATCCGTGACCGGCTCTTTAAAGAGCTGAACACAGATGTCTCTCTCCGAGTGGAGGAGACAGACACCACCGAGTGCTTTAAGGTTTCCGGCCGCGGGGAACTGCATCTCTCCGTCTTAATCGAAAATATGCGCCGCGAAGGCTATGAATTCGCGGTCAGCAAAGCCGAGGTCCTCTACCACACGGACGAAAACGGCAAACGGACAGAGCCTATGGAATTGGCTTACATTGATGTTCCCAATGAATTTTCCGGCGCCGTCATCGAGAAGCTGGGGCAGAGAAAAGGAGAGCTCCGCAATATGGGAACCATTTCCGGCGGAACTTACACTCGTCTGGAATTTTCCATTCCCGCCAGAGGTCTCATCGGCTACCGCGGGGAATTTCTGACCGACACAAAGGGAAACGGCATTATGAACACTGTCTTTGACGGTTACGCTCCTTACAAGGGAGACATCCAATACCGGAAGCAAGGCTCCCTGATCGCGTTCGAGGCGGGGGAAGCCATCACATACGGCCTGTACAATGCTCAGGAGCGCGGCACTCTCTTCATCGGAGCCGGAGCCAAAGTGTATGCCGGCATGGTCATCGGACAAACCGGACGAAGCGAGGATATCGAAGTGAATGTCTGCAAGAAAAAGCAGCTGACCAATACGCGTTCTTCCAGCGCGGACGAAGCACTGCGCCTGACTCCCCCCAGAGTACTTTCTCTGGAACAGGCATTGGACTTTATTGATACCGATGAATTGTTGGAAGTGACGCCGGGCAGTCTTCGAATCCGTAAGAAAATTCTGGATCCCACTTTGAGAAAACGGGCAGCCATGAAGAAATGAGTTTCCCATAGAAAAAGAAGGGCTTTTGCAAGCGAGCTTGCAACGCTCTTCTTTTTTTATAGGACTGTCCGGCTCAACGCTCCAGCATGTTTTCAATAAATATCCCATATCCTTTGGTGCTGTCTTGTACTAAGACATGGGTGACGGCGCCTACGAACTTTCCGTTCTGGATGATAGGGCTGCCGCTCATTCCCTGTACAATTCCTCCTGTGAGTTCCAAAAGCTTGGGATCTGTCACTTTCAGCTCTATTCCCCTGTTTACGTTATCGTGGTCCAGATGCAGCGCGGTGATTTCCACATCATAGTATTTGGGGCTGCCGTCCACCGTGCAGAGTATCTGCGCCCTTCCCAATTTTATCTCCTGTTTCAGGCCAATGGGAAGAGCTTCTCTGGTGCCCATGGCCAAAGCTTTTGGGTTGCAGATACCGAAGATTCCTCTGCTGCTGTTGCTGGTGATATCTCCCAGAATGCGGTCATCGGAATAAACAATCATTCCCGTCATCTCACCCGGCGTGCCTGTAGTTCCTTTCTTAATGTCCACTATATCCGTCTCATACAGAGTGCCGTCTTCCATCTGCATTAACGTACTGGTATCCACATCCGTAATACCATGCCCCAATGCCCCGAAATTTCCCTGACTGTCAATATATGTCATTGTGCCCACTCCCTGAGCATTGTCCCTGATCCATGCGCCGATCTTGTAATCACCGGTGGCGTCTCTTTCCGGTTTTACGGCAAGCTCCAGAAAATCTCCGTCCCGTTCCAGCGTCAACACTACTTCCTTGCCGCCGCTTTGCTCTATCCGCTCGATGAAATCATCCTTTTCCGTTACCACTTCACCGTTGACCTTACGGATATAATCGCCCGATTTCAGGATATATCTGCTGGGGGAATATTCCGTTCCGTCCTCCCCCTTGAACTCTCCCGTCCCCACCACCAGTATGCCGTCGGTTTTCACATAGATGCCGATGGGGCTTCCCACGGGAATCAGCTCCTGCGCCTCAATGGTCTGTATTCCCACCTGTTTAAAAGGAAGAATGCCGAACAGTTTTACCTGCATGGCATATGCCGAGTCCTCCGCCGTCTTTAACGTAACGGGACGGCTTAAATCTATATTGACGGCTCCCGCGGGAATATTGCTTTCACCCGATTCGCTGACACTGACAATCTCCCCTCTGGCAGGCACTCCCAAATGAAAGGATTCCTCCTCTCCTGCCCGGATGTGAATAACGGAGGGAATGCTGCTGTCCACATAGTAGTACAACATCCCCATCAGTGCCGTACAGCTGACTACAAGAGTTGTCCACAATGTACATCGGTATATTTTATGTCGTAACGCTCTTCTCTTCCAATTTTTAAGTAAAACTACCATATCCGCCCCGGCACGCCCCTTGATGATATCTCCCTCATCCATTTTCATTTCATTCGACCTTCGCTTTCCAATTACCGTTCACACCGTTCGTAAAACGCACTCAAATATATTTTCAAAAGTAGTATGTGTTTTTTTACAATTTTCATGCTCTCTGTGGTATAATTTTATTTGGTAAAAATACTGCAAAATTTAAATGAACGGCATTCCAATCTCAAAGCTTCCGGCAGACGAAAATATCTACAAATCTTTTGCCGGAACCAAAATCGGCCGGTACATTGGCAGCTAAGTCAGGAGGCAGCAAATGAGCGCATATTTATTTGTACATTTTAAAGAAAAAAGAACTCCCGACGGGGAGCAGGTCTATTTCGGCATCAGCAGGGACGGATTCCACTGGGATTCCGTAAATGACGGCAATCCGGTACTTTGGAGTTATGAAGGGGATAAAGGAGTGCGGGATTTCACGATTACACGCACCAAAGACGGGAAATTTGTTATCCTTGCCACCGATTTAAGCCTTGCCTACGGTATGCCCTATCAGTACCAAAACTCATGGGAAAACGTATCCCAAAAGGGCAGTAAATGTTTGGTTATGTGGCAGTCCGAGGATCTCATCCACTGGAGCAGCCAGCGGATGCTTCGGCTGGGAGACGATAACTTCGGCTGTCTTTGGGCGCCGGACATTATCTACGATAAAGAATCCGGAGATTATATCGTTCACTGGTCCTCCTCCCACGCAGAAAATAATTTCGGGCCCAAAGGTATCTATTACAGCCGCACCAAAGACTTTGAAACCTTTTCGGAGCCGAAACTTCTGTACCGAAAAGAAGACGGCGGTCCCGTGATTGATTCCGCCATGTATGAGGAAGACGGTGTTTATTATTGCTTTTTAAAAAGCGAGGGAGATCCCTCCCATGTAATCTTAGTACGATCCGACCATGCTACAGGACCTTTTACCAGAGTGGAAAGCTTTGACAAATGTATGGAAGGACTGGAACAGGGAAAATACGAGGCACCTACCGCTTTTGTCACCGGAAACGGCAAATGGTGCCTGATGCTTGATTTCTACGGGTGCGGCGCAGAAGGACAGGGATATGTGCCTTTTCTGGCAGACAGCTTAAAAAGCGGTGTCTTCGTGCGTTCCGACGATTCCTTTTCCTTCCCCTATGGATTTAAGCACGGGACCGTACTCTCTATCACCGATGGGGAATATGAACGTTTAAAAACTTTCCGCAAGTCTCCCGACCAGCATTAATATCACTTTGTGCCCCTCCGAAAGAAATCCCTGCCGGACGGTTGCGTCAGCACAGGGCGAAATAATCGCTGTGCTGCATCTGTTTACGAAATACGTTTTCGGAAACATCAAATGCCGGCTGGCTGTACTGTGTCCCAGACGCATCTTTGATACGGATGCAAGCGGCACACAAACAAAGAAAGGCTGAACATCAAGCACCGGATGGGTGCGAGATATTCAGCCTATTATGTCGTCCGGGGGTTCAAAGGGACTTGCCTCTTGGCACGCGATTTTAACGCTTCTCCTTGTCTACCCGATAAACCGAAATTGGTAAATCATTCCAGCGTATCTCTACGGCTCCTTTTTCTACCGCTGCCCATAGAATCAGCTCTATATATAAAGTTTCCATATCACAATAATCTTCATCTTTGGCAATCCACCAAATATATTCCGTATTATCACAGATTATTGTCCTTCTATACTTTTGGGAAATGGCCATTGAACGCCGCCTCTTTCAGGTTCATTAGACAAAATAATTCCATATACTCCCTTACTATGACGAAAAAACGGTATGCTGTCTTCTGTATGAGTCGTTATCCTTCTGGCTTAATTCGCTTTCTACCTGCGCCAGCTTTTTCTCCAGCTCCCTTACTTTCTCTTCATCTCCGGAAGCCATCCTAATCTGCTGCATCAGCTGCTGTTTTTTCTCTTTCAGCTTCCTGATTTCCCGATCTACCCGATCCGTATTTCCGACACATTTCTCCTCAGACTTTTTGGCTCCGTCCGCTTTTGCATTAGACGGCTCGACATCCCCGCCTTTGTCCGACGCGTCCGCTTTTTCATTGGCCTGTCTCCCGTTTGCGCTGCCGGATTTATTGGGATCGTCAAAAAAGACCTTCTTCCTACCGTTTTCGTCCTGCCCAATCCGGTACAAACCACTGGGTTTCCCTCCCAGCTTTTGACTGCTGACATATGCATCCTGAGGCTCGGGCGCCCCGCCCAATCCCTTTACGTCGTTCCGCCCCTCCTCTGCCGTTTTCGCTTTTCCGGCACTATCGGAAAGCTGTTTTTCCTTCAGCCGTTCCGTGTAATCGGTCTGGGTACGGATATTCATTCCGTTGATTTCCATTGACATAGCCTGCCTCCTTAAATGTATTTTGTAAGGCAGTGCCGTCTCCATAGTCCTGCCTTACAATACTTCTTTCGGCTGTCGGAAGCGGAGGATAAATCCATTCGCCGCAAGATGCTTTCTGACGGTTGTGAAATGATCGACAGCACGTTACGAGTCCGCCGGAAAGCCTGCCGAACCGTGTTTCAAAACGGTGATATATCCCGGCTTTGCCTCTTGGGCGGGAATCCGCAATTACATCTCGGAATTCCTTTTCGGGATTGTTTAAGAGGCTATGAAACCGAAGCCTTCTTCCGGCGCTTATACCGGAGCGTCATAATCAGCGCAAACAACAGGACACTGACCACCGACACGGCAATTCCCGCACCGCTTCCCTGAGGCACATAGTACATATCTATGGTATATCTCCCCGGCTCCAAGTCAAACGCCGTCAGACAGCCCCCGAAGAGAGATGCCTCCGCCTTCTCACCGTTTATCCGAATTCTCCAGCCTGCTTCCAGAGGAACCGACAGGATCAGCCTGCCCGCCTCACTCATAAGAATCTCCCCGCGGATACAGTCGCTTGTCACTTCCACCTGCTCCAAATGCTGCTCCGACAGAATCCCCAGAGCTTCTTCCAGCACCCCTTCATCCATCCGGTATACTTTAATATTTACCGCAGGTGATTCGTCCTTTTCGTCCCCGTTGGTAAGAGTTACCTTCCGATCCCGATCCAGATAACCCAGATACAGAATGGATCCCATTTTCAAATCATTGTAATCTGCCGTATCCAAGGCCACGCCCACAGCCGCTACCTTTGCCGTGCCGGAAGCCATCACTTGGGCATAGTAAATACCCGCCTCTTCCGCGGTAAAGGTTACGTCCCCGTCGGAATTGCTGCTTTGCACCTGCTCAAACAGTTTCCCCTCAACCCCCAGCTTCCGCACCATCTGGTTCTGCAAGGCAATCCCGTTATTTGCATAGCCTTCGGGCAAGTCATAACCGGCAGGCGCCACATAACCAAAGGGCAGCGTCCGAAGGGCTTTATACAGATAGATATCCCCGCTCTGCCCCGCCGACTCGTAAAGGCTGTTTTCGTACCGATCCGAATCTCCGAACATATAGCTTACATTGAGCATGGCCGATGTAAAAGCCGTTGCGCCGTCAAAATCATAGAAAACCTTACTATGGCGCATCCCCAGCCTTTTATACAGATCCATGACCTGAGAATTCATGGTGGATGAAAAAACGCTGGCCGTGGGGTATCCCGTCAGCGTACCGTCGTTCTTTGTCCTGCGGGCAAACTTTTCCATACGCCAGAAACCGGAATCCTGCTCTTTGGCCCATTGGTACAAACTCTTATAATCTTCCTCCCGCCCGAGATAATCGGAACGGCTGACGGTTCCCAGACTGGTATTATATGTGTTAATACTGTTCTCCACCGTCACGGCCACAATCGCCGCGGCCAGCAGGCACAGCATCACCTTCCTGCCGCTTCTTGTCCGGTATAAATATAAAAGCACCGCATACACGCTGATGAATATCAAAGTCAAAAGCTTTACACCCAGCCCGAAATCCTCATGATCCACAAACTTTTGGCAAAACAAAATAAATGCGGCCGCCGTCATATAACCATAGAGAATCTGCTGCTCTTCCGTCTCTTTGAGATGATGGAACACATCATAGCAGGCCGTCAGTACCAAAAAGATATACAGAAAGGACTGTCTTGCCGGAAGGGAATCGGGATAATTCATTCCATGCCAAATAAAGTCAAGAATATTCGTCCCGAAACTAAGCAGCAAAAACCCCATCAAAGCCAGCCGACAAAACCGCTCTCTGATGGAAATATTCCGGTTTAACGCATATATGGGCAGCAGCATCAATGCTGCGCTGCCGCTGTAGATATTGGGCCAATGATCCAAGCCCCTCTCCGAGCTGACACACACGCAATGTCTGGCCAGCATATCCAACACGGAAAAATAGCTCTCCACTTTCTTCGGGAAATCCATATCCCCGAAATCCGTTTGTAAAATAGCACAGACCTCCGGAATCAACAGCACCGCCGCCATGCCTCCTCCCAGTAAGGAGAACAGCACAAAATACCCGATGCTTCGCCCCATATGTCTGAACCTCTCCGTGATTAACAGCAGAGCAAAATACAGAACCAGAAAAATGCAGATCATAATCGAAATATAGTAATTGGTAAAAACGGACAGCCCCAGCATCACACAGTAAAGCCCGCACCTGCCGTCTCTGACCAGACGCTCCAGCCCCAGTATAAGCAGCGGCAGAATTACCACACAATCAATCCACATAATATTATAATTATACGCCGCCATAAATCCCGACAAGGCATAGAAGCTGGAAAACAAAAAAACAGCGGAACTCTCCGTGCGGAAATGTTTTTGCAGATAATAGCAGAAACTCATACCCGCAAGCCCGATTTTTACCACCGTCAAATAACTGATAAATTCCATCAGATATTTTTCCGGCACAAGCAGCGCAAGCACATGAGCAGGACTTGCCAGATAATAGACAAAAAGAGCCAGAAAGTTAGAGCCAATGCCCACATTATAGGAAAAGCTTAAGGACTCCCCCGCCCGGACTTTGCGCAGCAGCTCACTGAAAAACGGCATATATTGGTGATACAGGTCACCGGACAAAAAGCTTCTGTCCCCAAAAGGATATATTCCCTTAATGCCAAACAATGTCAGCATAATGATAAAAGGGAGCAGAAACGCTATTACCAATATCTGCCTCTCCGTATATTCTCCATTGCCGTTTTTAGTTTTTAAATTTATCTTAACCATGGTTCCATTCCTTTGTTATCTCTTTACTAAATCCGCACTTTCCGCAGACCTGTACTTATTTATTTTACCAGATTTATCCTGACATAGAAAGCCCTTATTAAACATTTCCTCATAACAATAACATTCAAGATGGCGAGATGTTTTCACAGAAATTTCGCGCAAGGCTGTCCAAGCGATTGTTCTAATCGTTTTGGTTTGATCACGCAAAAGCGCGTGAAACCCCTCGCGGTGGCGCGGGTGTGAAAAGCAGCATAAGAAATTCGCCTAGCTCATTCCGCACGGGAAAAAGTTGCGGGAGTTATTCTGCTGTAGTATAATCGTTGCGGCAGCATATATTTACAAGAAGGCTGTTATCGAGAAAAGGAATGGGAGCATTATGAAAATTGCAATCGTCGGCAGAGCTGCCGATACCGGAAATTATGCCAAATACGTGGAATCCGCCGCCGCGGAACCGGTGGTCACTTTAAGCATGGGAGAGGCTGCCGGATGCCACGGTCTTCTACTCCCCGGCGGAGGCGACATCACCCCCGCTTTTTTCGGGGAAAAGAATAACGGCTCCCGAAGCATAGACACCGAGTTGGATATTCTGCAGTTTCAGGCTCTGGAGATGGCTTTGCGCAAATCCATACCCGTACTGGGCATCTGCAAGGGTATGCAGATAATTAATGTGGGACTGGGAGGAACTCTGATCCAGAATCTGTCTCCCGCCTCCTGCGCCATACACCGTTACGAAGACGGAGATAAATATCATTCCTCTGTCATCCGCAAAAAATCATGGCTCTATGAACTCTACGGGGAAAAGGCCATTATAAACAGCGCCCATCACCAAGCCGTAAAGCTGCTGGGTGACGGGCTGCAGGCAATCCAATGGTGTCCGGAAGATCAATGCGTGGAAGCGCTGGCCCACGAAGCCCTTCCTCTCATCGGCGTCCAGTGGCATCCGGAACGGATACAAACGGCAAGGGCTACGCTCTCCGGCGGTCCCCTTCTATCCTATTTTGTATCCCTAATTTCTGCTTCAGCTGTGCAGTGCCGCTAGTCATGCCCTGTACCATTCTGGCTCCTGCAATATCAAACAACGACTTTATCACTTCTTTCAGGATACCGGCGGTCTGATCGTCTACTTCCTTCAGCGCCGCCACAATCCCGTTCATGCTTTTCTTCCATTCCGCCGTAAACTGGATCAAATCTTCTGCCTGAGAAGCATTAATCACCTGAAACAAGGTATCCACAAAGACCTGAAGCTGTGTTTCGTCCAGAGACAGAATCCACTCGTTCAGTGTGTTATCCATCTTCCTCCTGCTCTCATAAATATCCTTTACCTCCACCAGTCTCCCGTCTTTTACAAGCCATGTATAAGGATTGTGCTGAAGCAGTCCGAAGGTTTTGCTCTCCACCACCTTAAAATGCATATCCGATTCAAACAGCATTCCCACCAATGAAGAATGGGGCAGTATTTTTTCCACTCTTCTTGCAATCATGGAATAATTGCCTTCCTTCAATACCTCCGGCCGGAAACCAGGTCCGTCCATACTGTATATTTTAATAATCCGGTCCTGAATTTCAGGTTTACAGTTCATGGCGCTGTAGACTGCCAGATTACCTCCCTTGGAATGTCCTCCCACATAAAACGGCCTGTGCAGTCTGGCTCCCACTGCATTCAGGTACTTCACGCTGTAAGCCTGACCGGGCACGGGGGACAAAAATGCCATATTAAAATCTTCCTTCCAGCCCACAATGGTTTCATCCGTCCCCCGGAAAGCCACATAAAGAGTTCCGTCCTCCAACAGGAAAGTGATTGCCGAAAACTGTGTCTCCCATTCCTTTTCGATAATGTTCACGTAACAGTTCATTTTCATATTCCGGTATCGTTTTCCCGCCAGCATGGCGGTGATCAGCTTCCGATTCACCTTCTCGTAGCGTTCGTCGGCAAAAAGCTTTTCGTAATCGGGGTGCGTTTCCAAGTCTTTCAGCTTGACGGAAGGCAGATTTTCCTCCACTCCCGGCACCATACCGTCAAATTTCAGATAAGAAAATTGACACAACGCCAAGCTGTCCACTTCATTCATCGGAACATCCCGAAAAGGGACATCCCCATATTCCTTTAAATAATCAATAATCGTTCCAACCATACCTTCTTTGCCTTTCCATAAAAGAATCCTAACTATTCTGCTATTCTCATTGTATTTTTGCTCAAAATATGGTATTTATAATATGTATTTTATAATAAAATTATCTTTTCATCAAACAAATATGGAGAATAAAAATGTCAAAACCCAAGAAAACTGCCAAAAAGAAAATTTTCGGCATACAAAAGAAACTGTTAATCACCATGGTTCCGATGTTTGTCATTGCTTTTGCGGCAACCATCGTGCTGATATTTGTCAGCAGCACCAAGATTATATTGTCCAATGCCCGGCACACTCTGCTCAAGGAGTCCGAGTCAAACGCCAAGACCGTCACCATCAATATTATGATTGCCACGGGCATGGGGGATATCCGGGATGCCTACCGGGAAGCCGTGGATATTCCGGTTGCCTTGGATTTTATCAGTAATTCCGTACAGGAAATCTCCGTTATGAACAGCGGCTATGCTTTTCTGGTAAATACCGATGATTTTTCCATTATTGCCCACAGGGATGATTCCCTGACCGGCTCAATTATTACGGACTATCCGGAAGGAACGTTTCTGGGCGATGTAGGGGTGCAGCTTAGGGCGGAAAATACGAATCTCTTTGAGGTTCGTGACGGCTCCGAAAGCTATTATGCAGCCGCCTCTTATATCAAAAGAACCCCTTGGGTAGTAGTTTCCTGTGTCTCACGGGATTATCTCCTCTCCGATCTCACAAAACTGACCTATCTCATTGTCGGTGTATTTGCAGTGATCCTGCTTCTGGTTATTACGGTAGTCAGTATTGTGCTGCGGAAAACTCTAAAGCCCATCGGCACTCTTACCTCCGCCCTGACCACTATCACGGACGGCGATTTCTCTGTCACCATACCCGAAAAAGGAAATGACGAAATTACCGTAATGAGCCGTTCTCTGAACGGATTTGTGGAAATCATGCGGGAAATTATTGTGGATATCCGGGATATTTCAAACCAGCTGGGCGAATTGAGCAGTTCCAGCAAGCAGATTTCCGGCACACTGAGCGAGGCCGCGGAGGGGCAGGCCGAATCCATGGGGGATGTAAAAGTTACTTTGGATCAGATTGCAAACGGCATTCAAGAGCTGGCGCTCCACGCTTCCACCCTCTCCGATGTAGTGGATGAGACAAACGAAAGAGGCAAAAATGCCAAATCAAATATGCAGCTCACCGTAGATGTGGCTTCCAGAGGGCGGAGCGACATGGAAACCGTCAATCAGGCAATGGAATCCATTGTCCTGTCAATGAAACAGCTGGCAGATACCGTAGGCGCGGTAGGAAGCTCCACCAGACAGATTAACTCTATGGTAGAAATCATCAGTGATATTGCCGAACAGACCGAGCTGCTGTCTTTAAATGCCGCCATCGAAGCGGCAAGCGCAGGAGAGGCCGGTAAGGGATTTGCCGTAGTCGCCGAGGAAATCAGAAAGCTGGCAGATATCAGCTCTTCCTCTGCCACAAAGATTTCCGAAAGCATTTCCCAGATTAACACACAGGTCACTCATATGATGGAGCAAACCCGCCAAAGCGTGTCTTATATTGAAGCAAATTCGGAAAAAATTACCGCATCCTGTGAAATCTTTGAAAATATTTACGGTAATGTGGCTGAGGCCGATAAAGTGCTGAGTAAAATCGTAGCGGAAATCGCCAATGTGGATGATGTAGCTACCAATATTGCCGCGCTCTCTCAGGAGCAATCCGCAAGCACCGAGGAGATCCTTGCTTCCACAGAGCTTCTGGCAGAATCTTCACTACAGTTCTCCTCCGACAGTAAAGAAATGGCGCGGGGCGCCGACCATGTGTCCGATGCCGCATTTGCGCTGGCCGAGCATATGAGGAAATTTAAGATTTGACACAGAACATGCCTGCTTTGGGATGCCGCCGAAAAGGCAGGGCACGATGCGTCCGCAAGACGCTATGGTATGTGCCCCCAGCGGCATACTTCCTCTACACGGGGCTGGGCAAAAAAAGGGAGGAATAATGACTTATTCCTCCTCTTTTATTTGCAATTGTTTCCTGTTTCATTTGCAATCGTTTCTTATTTCATTTGCAATCACTTCTTGTTTCATTTGCAATCGTTTCCTGTTTCATTTGCAATCGTTTCTTGTTTCATTTGCAATCACTTCTTGTTTCATTTGCAATCGTTTCTTATTTCATTTGCAATCACTTTTTGTTTCATTTGCAATTGTTTCGTTTTCCGATTTTCTATTTAGCATATTTGCATTTTTAATAAACGGTCTGTTATATCAGCGCTCCTCCATAGGCACGTATTCCTTTTCCGGCATTACGCTCTTATAGGCAGGGCGGATAATCTTATCCATATTAATCAGCTCTTCTATTCTGTGGGCGCTCCACCCCACAATTCTGGCAATGGCGAAAATGGGGGTATACATTTCCAAGGGAATCTCCAGCATACTGTATACGAAGCCGCTGTAGAAGTCTACATTTGCGCTGACGCCCTTATAGATACGCGCCTTCTCCGAAATGACCTCCGGTGCAATCCGCTCAATCATGGAATACAGGGCAAAATCCTTCTCTCTCCCTTTTGCAGTTGCAAGCTGCTCCACAAATCCTTTAAATACTTGTGCTCTGGGATCGGATAATGAATAAACGGCATGACCCATACCATAGATCAATCCCTTTCGATCAAAGGCCTCCTTATTCAGAATCTTCTTCAGATAGCTTCTCACTTCCTCTTCATCCGCCTTGTCGGAGACATGGGATTTCAGATCGCGCATCATCTCGACTACTTTAATATTGGCACCGCCGTGTTTGGGACCTTTTAAGGAAGAAAGCGCCGCCGCAATAACGGAATAGGTGTCGGATCCGGAAGAAGTAACCACGCGGGTGGTAAAGGTAGAGTTATTACCGCCGCCGTGTTCCATATGTAATACCAATGCAATGTCCAATACTCTTGCTTCCAGTTCCGTATACTGCTTATCCGGGCGGAGCAGCATCAGCAGATTTTCCGCTGTGGAAAGCTTTTTGGAAGGGCGGTGGATATACATACTTTCATCGTTTGCATAGTGATTATATGCATGATAACCATACACTGCCAGCATGGGAAATACACTGATTAATCCCAGACACTGCCTGAGCACATTTTCAATGCCGGTGTCGTTGCAGTTTTTATCGTAAGACGCCAGTGTCAGCACACTTCTGGTCAAAGAGTTCATGATATCGCTGCTGGGGGCCTTCATAATGACGTCCCTTGTGAAATTAGTGGGCAGCGTCCTGTTTGCCGACAAACTGTCACGAAATTCCTTCAGCTGTGATTCACTGGGCAGCTTACCGAACAAAAGCAGATAGGCAATTTCCTCAAAACCGAATCTCTTCCTGCGAAAGCCGTTTACCAATTCAATACAGTCATAGCCGCGGTACCAAAGTTTACCTTCACAGGGAGTCTTTACCCCGTCCACCATCCGAAAGGAATCTATACGGGATATATTGGACAATCCGGTTACAACACCGTTTCCGTTCTTATCACGCAGCCCTCTCTGCACCTCGTACTTGTCAAACATTTCCGGTTCTAATCGGTCCGCTTCACGGCATAGTTCCGCATAATTTATCAAGTATTCTTCGTTTTTCTTCATGTAACTTCCTCCTTTTCCGATATCTGCTCTGTCTGGTGCGCTGTCACATTTCCGTTATACTGCCGACAACAATATAAGCTTTAAATGAAATTGCCGAAAGAAATATTCAGGCACACGATATCCCTCGCCTCGATTCTGTTTTATATATATACTATTTTATGATATCGGTAATAGAAGAAATTGTCAAATTACAAAAAAATAAATTTTTGTTAACATTTTGTTATATTTTTGAAAAGCAAAGGCTGACCTTGAACAAATCCCCGTCCGTCACAATGTCCATCCGGCCGTTCTGCAGCTCCGTCAGACTCCTCGCTATGGAAAGCCCCAGTCCGTTTCCTTCCATGTGCCTTGATCTGTCCCCCCTTACAAAGCGTTCCTGAAGCTCTTCCGCGCTGATATTCAAAGCATATTTGGACATATTGCGAAAAATAATATTTACCATGCTGCCACTCTCTTCCACACTCAGGTACACGCGGGAATCTTCTCTGGCATATTTGCAGATATTATTCAACAGGTTATCGAATATACGCCATAAATGCCTGCCGTCCGCCAGAATGCTCATAGCCTCCTCCGGCTGTGTCACAATCAGCTCCAACTGTTTCTCTTCCATCCTCTGCTGATATTCCCCCAAAGCCTGTGACAAAATCACTCCCACCTCACAGGGCTGTAAATCCACCTCTAAGTTCCCTGTGGTAGCCTTTGATGCCTCCACTAAGTCCTCCAGCAGCTTCTTTAAACGCCCCGACTGCCGTACCAAAACTTCGGAATATTCCGTAATTTTATTATTTTCCACAGGTTCCTCCGCTATCAGATTGGCATAATTGATAATAGAAGTCAGCGGTGTCTTTAAGTCATGGGACACGTTTGTAATCAATTCCGTTTTCAGATGCTCACTCTTCATGCGCTCTGCCACCGCCTTGGCAATTCCTTTGCCGATACTGTTCAGATTTTCACCGCATTCCTTAAATTCACCGAACATATAACGAGTATCTACAATTTCATCCTGCCTGCCCTGAGCCAGCGCCTGGCTTCCCTGAAGCAGCCTTTTACACATCAGAGCGATATAGATTACAATGGGAAACAAAATCATTTTTTCCAGCATCCACAAAATTACGCCTATATTGCGTACAAACAGACACACTCCGAAAAATTCCAAAATACAAATGCCGAAAAAGCAAATCAGTGTATTCAAAAGCAGCGGAAAACTATTAAATATAGCGCCGATGCCTTTCCAAAGCAGCCTCAGTACATAAAACACCACTGTGTTTCTCCACCATTGTCCCAGCCTTACACGGACGGCCAATTCCCTGAGGAAAAAAGTGCACCAGAGTGCCAAAGCCGCCGCTACTACGGAAAACACAATCATATACAACTGTGAATCGTAAATGGAATAAAAAAAATTGGATAATAAACCCAGCAAAAACATGGCAATCACACCGTATCCTGCGGAATAAATTTCCAAGGGAATATTTGTGAATACAGTGGGCTGTATTCCTTCCGAATAATTGCTGCGGCCCGAACTACACATCAAAAACAGAAAACTATTCAGCAGGACAATAACGCTGATACCCAGCATCCATAGCATATGAAATTTCAGTTTATCCGAAAAGGCATAATTTTTATAGAGGATGCTCAGTACATCTGTCTTCGGAAAGCTTGTGTCAATGTATATCCGGAACACATAACTCCTCGCAGGATCTACTTGAAAGCGATTGACGGTAAATTTTCGGTCTGCCGAAAAGCCGGCAGATATGTCATAGATCAATCCGGCTTCATAGGAGCCGTCGTAAGTAGTCCAAATTATATTTCTGTCATCCTCCACAAAGGCATTCGGCGAGAGCTCATCCAACAGTGCTATATCAAAATTTTTCCCTTCACAGACTGCCTCCGCATAGCTCTCTTCCCCCTCGGCAAGATAATCCCATACCTGTCTGGCTGCATCCAACAAGATATCCGAGCTTTCTTCCAAAAACAACTCCGATACAGACTGGGTATAATAATCCTCATCTATAAAATACATTACAGCCAGCCCACAGAAAACCGTTCCGAATGCACTTATTGTAAACAGAAAAAATGCAATTATCTTTGCAATAAAAGAACCTATGACACTTCTCTTTTTTTTCATATTGCTTTCCATATTTCCTTCCATAATCTCATCCTTTCTTTATCCCCTGATCTGTCTTCCCATGACACCACATAATCTATTCACTCCTCCAGACATGCCGCCGACGCAGCCGGCACAAACAATCAATGAATTGCCGCAAACTAAGAAATGATTTAGTTTCTCTTAGGTTGTGTACAAAGAGGGATGTTTACACACCCTCTTTACAACCTTAAAGAAACTTCATTCCTTTCACACTTCCAGTCATGCCGATGCAGTCGGAACAAACAATTTATGAATTGGTGCAAGTCCGTAAGAATCCGCTCGCGGATTCTTACAACTGCTTTAGCTGTTTGGGAAGAAGCTCTGCTCCGCAGAGCGTGAAATCACTTAGCGAGGTCTTTCCGAGCTTAGTGATTTCCTTCACACTTGTAGCCCTGTCCCCACACCACCTTTAAGTATCTGGGTTCCGCAGGATTAATCTCCAGCTTTTCCCTGAGATGCCTTATATGTACCGCTACAGTGTTCTCACTGCCATAGGGCAGGTCGTTCCAGATCTTCTGGTATATTGTCCGGGGGGAAAAGACTTGTCCCGGATGCTGCATTAAGAGCTTTAATATATCATACTCCGTGGGAGTCAAAGCCACTTCCTCGCCGTCTAACAGCACACGCTTTTCTATATCATCCAGCTCGATTCCTCCGCATTTCAGCACTTCCGGATGCTGATTTCCCGCTCCCAGCTGCATATAACGTCGAAGCTGTGATTTCACCCTTGCAGTTACTTCTATGGGGTTGAAAGGTTTCGTAATATAGTCATCGGCACCTATTGTCAGCCCCAGCACCTTATCCACGTCTTCCGATTTTGCCGTCAGCAGAATCACCGGCACATTACTGTTTTCACGTATTTTCACCATAGCTTCAATTCCGTCCATCTCCGGCATCATAATATCCATAAGTATCAGATGGATTTCCTGCTCTTCCGAAATCTTCAGCGCCTCCTTTCCGTTGTACGCTTCATACAATGTATAATTGGCATCATTTAAATAAATCTTTAGTGCATTTACAATATCCTTTTCGTCATCACATATTAATATGTTATACATTTCCTTTTTCCTCCCTCATTGCTTCTTTATTGTATCAAAATAGTTTTTAACAAAAAACGGGTGAAGTCTTTAAGAATTGATTAAGATAACTCTTTTATCATGTCGGATTGTTTGTTCTGACCGGCCGAACTGTCTCATTCAAAAAGGTCTGTCACTCATAAGCGGCAGACCTTTTATAACAATCGCTATTTTTGTTTCTTATTGGATACATTGTTTTTCAGCTCCTCCAATGCCTCCTTAAATCTTACAGAAGTCATGCCGGGATTGGATCGAAGCATGTCTCGCTGGAAAAAATCCTTCAACCCGCTGAGCTGCTTTCGGTTCTCCAGATTAACGGCATACTTTGTCTTCAGCTCCGCCAGCTCCTCTCTGACACTCTCCAAGTACTCGGCGGGTTTCGTCTGAATCGCATTTTTAATACTTGTAAGCTTTCCTTCAATGCCGGATTTCAAATCTTCAATACGGACGGACAACCCCTCCGTAATAGCATCCTTTTTTGCAAGAACGCCTTCCTTCCGGCTTTCCCACTCCTCTTTCCGATTTTCCCACTCTTCCTTATAATTCTCCCATCCGGCATTGACAGAAGAAAATATCACATCCAGACTCTTCTGGATACGTATCAGTTCCAGTTTCGCCAGCTCCATCTTTATCAAGATATTTCGCAAATCAATAGCAGCTTTGAAGGAAAGGGCAAAGTCGGCGGCAATCACCACCGTAAGAATCCATGTTACAATAGCAAGTGTCCTGTCCGGAATAGATAAGACCAGATTTTCTACGGGAACATGCACGATTTCCGTCATCAGAATGGTCAAACCGCCCCATGACAAAGTAGTTTTCAGACAAACATGTCCCTGAAAATTAAATTTCTGGTTAGAATAATCCCAATAACGTATTTTAAAGAGCGCCTCCATAGCAACTCCTGTTATATACTCTAATATCGTTGCCCCCACACAGCCTGCAAGATAAGTCTTGATGATGCTGTCCTGAAAGGGCATCGAAACCACCAGCATCATAATACCCCCGCTTCCATAGAGAGGCAGGAACGGCCCCCGCATAAAGCCTCTGTTTGTCAGCTTTTTGGTTCGGATAGATACATAAGAAGACTCAATGCACCACCCTGCAAAACAATAAAAATAGAAAAAAAACAGCCACTGGACAACCGTATATTGATACATCCTTTTCCTCCATAGCAATTAATAGTTACTATTCACCCGCTGTCGCCGCAAGGTGTTTTCACGCTGTTTCTGCGTGATAAACCTGAGACAGACATGCGCGAAATCGCTGTTTTGCGATTTCTGTGCATAGGTTGCTGTGAACGAAGTGAACAGTAATAATTAACAGGCATCCTGATTCTCTCTGTGTGGCAATAAATGTCTCCTTTCGTACAATCAAAGACCCCGCAGCAAGCTGACGGGGTATCAATCTTGCAACGCAGCAAAGCTGAATGTGTCCTCCGGACACATTAGTATTTGACCCTCGCGGCATTCGCCAAGCCAGCTTGCTGACTTTATGCTCGTACAAGCAAGGCACTTGGCTCATTGCTCGCGGGAATAAAAATTGTACTTGACATTTTATAACCGGATTATACATTACCTGTACACCGCCGCTTCCACCGACAGCTTTCCCTTCCGAGTCTCTCTCGGCTCTCCCGTAAGGCGGAACTTTCCGTAGCCTCTGGCATTTACGGTTTCATCCGGTTTCAGCAGTCTGGAATTGTTTTCACACAGCCTGCCGTCCACATAAACCTTCCCGGCACGGAATAAAGCAAGGCTTTTCTCCCTTGACATATTATAAACCTTGGCAAGCACAGCGTCAATGCGCAGCGACTGCACCTGAATATTAATAGAAGCTGGCTTTTCCTGCAGAAGCTCCGCCATATACTCCGTAACGGTACATTTCACATGAGTATGCTTAACCTGTTCCAAATTTTGGCAGACAAACGCAGCGATGGAATCCACGCAAAAAAGGTAGGCTTCTTTCTCGCCTACCTTGATATCTCCGATCGTACTTCTGTCGATTCCTAAGTTCATTAATGCCCCCAGAAAATCTCTGTGTGACAAATCGTCCGCAAATTTGGCAAGCAAAGGTTTGATATGGATGCATACAATAGGAAACGGCATCTCATACCCCAGCCGCTCCTGCTCTCCGAAACGAACCATCCGGCGGTCAGCGTCCTCACAGCCGCCGCTGAAGGTAAAGCCTGCGTAACCAAGCTCCTTCTCTATTTGGTGAAAAAGATCCTGCTCTCCTAAACCCAAAAATCCCGTAAACGTATATATGCCTTGAGAAAAAGACCTGTCCGCCAAGTCGCGGAATCTATTTTTTAATTGCTGTATCTCTTTGTCATTGTCTTGTGCCATTTTGTGCATTCCTACATTTTTCCATAATTAAATACTCCCTTTTCGGATAAGTATTCCTACTGCATTAAATTTAAAGTATAATATAACCCTTGAGAAATCACCATTCTCATCCAAAGCAAACAGAGCGTTCCAATCTCGATTTTTAACAATATTCTGCATCTGCGCTTCTTTTTCTGCCATTTGCCTTTGCATTTCTTTTTTTGACATTGGCATATCAATCTCACCTCTCATTAAATACCAATTTAATTTGATGATTTTTAAGGAAAACATTATCTGTTATATTTTATTATTAAAATCCCCGCTAACCCTTGAAAACACTAAGTTTATCGCAGGTGGGCTTTCCCTTAAAGTTTCCCTTGTGTTATATCTTCCCACAGGGTATAACAAACCCTGATAAGGGCAAAAATGAGGGCACAGAGCAAAGACAACAAAATCACATATAATTATACAATGATATCAATAATTTCCTTAGCGATATCTTCTGTACTCATTGTACCATCTATTACATAATCGGAGGATGGTAATATATCTTTTTGCATTTGGACAAATGCAATTCTTGCATATTTTATATATCCCATTAATTCATTTCTTATGTTATTACCGGATGCATTACCCATATCTCTTAGAATTCTTCTTGCTAACGCTATATCCAAAGGTGTATCTATAAAAAAGCCACATCTATATACTTTCTAATTTGCTCATTATAATAGGCAAAAGGTGTATTTCGCTCTCAAACGCCGAGAGCTTATTGTTGATGTTCAATAATCCATTGTAAAATTTCCTTTTCACCAATATCACCGGATGCTAATGCAAGAATGACATCGCTTAACTCCTTAAACTTGCATGAAGTTTCATTACCTGCTCTTTGCTTAAAATAATCATTTTGCAAGAACCTCATATGCTTCCATATTCTGTTTTATTAACCGTTCAGATATTGTAAATACATCTTCATTACTGGCAACTTTTTCTTCTTCCGCTTTACTGAAATCAATGACCAAATATCTGGGGACATTATTTTTCAGAATAACCGCCGTTCCATGTTCGTCAACTACTTTGGCTACTTTTGAAAAATTTTGATTCGCTTCTGTAATGGAAATCATCGTGTTAGTATCTATTGTCATTTATAAACACCTCGCCTTCAGTTATAGTATATGCAAATTCTAGCTAGAAAACAACCTATTTTTTCTTTTTTGTGATTGTTGTATAATTGAAACCTGCCCTTGTAAGTTACCCATAAGGACAAAAACAAGGGAAAATACATAACAATTCACTGTATACGGCTTGAAAAGCCTTGAAAAATAAGGAAAGTTCAAGAAATTCATCTGCAATTTTCAATTTATAGATTAACTTTCTATTGGTTATCTATTTTATACCTCAAGTGTAACTGCACTCCAATAGTTTTGCACAATCTTTTTCTTCCAAGCAAAAAAAACACAACTAACCAAAAGCGTA
>CAJUTJ010000104.1 GCA_910589655.1 uncultured Acetatifactor sp.
AATGACACTTCGGTTCCTGAAAGGATGTTTTCTCTTTGCCATGCATGGGCAAAAGAAAATCAGGCAGCGTTTCGCGGTATGGTGTATATCTTTGTCCGTATGGCCATGCTGAATGAGAATGCGGATCAACATATTTACGAAGTATGGGTTCCTTTGAAATAAGATTAAAAAAATATTGCATTTCCCTCTTGACTTGGGGGTTCCCACCGGCCTTACAGTATTATTTGCAAGGCCGGTGTTCTTTTCTTCGGCCATATGGAGCAGAAAGGAGAAAAGAATGCGGTTGCTAATTATCAATGCATTGCCCAAGGATCACCCTGCGGCGGAAAAAGCAATCTGTTGCCTTACAGAAAAGGCATCGGAGTGTATAACATTCTATACGGAAGATATGAGGATAACGCCTTGTATTGGGTGCAATGCCTGCTGGTTAAAGACACCTGGAATTTGCGCTGTCAAAGACGATTATGAACAAATTCTCAAGGCTTACCTACAATATGATGTTACCTTATTCATTTCTGATACGGCGCTGGGATTCATTGATTATAAAATGAAACATGTAATAGACCGGATACTGCCTATGGCGACCATGTATACCAGAATTGAAAACGGGCAGACACGCCATGTCCCCCGCTATAATAAAGAATTTCGATTCGGGCTTTTGTATGCGGGTAAGGGAAACCGGGATTATTTGTCATACTGGGTGAGCCGTTTTTGCCTGAACTTTCATGGAATCAGTCTGGGTGCAGTTCCCATTGAAGCGTGGGAGGAGGTGTGCGCATGCATTTCGTGATAATCAGCGGCGCCCCCCGTACTCAGTCTCAGAGCAACACAGCGAAGATTATCGCAGCCTTTTGCGAGGGCTTGCATAACGGTGGGAACACATCGGAGATTTGGTATCTCTCAGACCGAAAACAGTGGAAAAGTGCAATGACAGCTTTTGAAGAAAATGAGAATATTCTGTTTGCCTTGCCGCTCTATGTGGAGAATGTGCCGGGGATTATGCTGGAGTTTTTAGCGTGTCTATCTGCAAAGGAACGACCGGGTAGCCGGATTTCTTTTCTTCTGCAGGGAGGGTTTCCGGAAGTATCGCAGGGGCGATGCTGCGAGGAATTCTTAAAGACACTGCCAGCGCAGCTGGGCTGTGGGTATGGCGGGACGTTTATCAAAGGAGATATGTTCGGTCTCAGTCTGTTGGGAAAGAAAATGGAAACTAAGCTGTTGCAGCAATTTATTGAGATTGGACGGCAATTTGGCGAAAGTGGCGCTTTCCGGCAGGAGACCATAGAGGCATTCTCCATACCGGAATATCTTTCGGAGAGGCAGATTCGTATGTCGAATGGTCCGCTCCGGTATGTGCAGAGGTTTGTAATGCGGTATTTTGCCAAACGGCTAGGGTGCAGGACGAAGTTGGATGCAAAGCCGTTTTGTGAGAAAGAATTACAAGAAACGCAGGAGGAAACGATATGATACAAGTTCATGAGGTAATCAAAACCTTTGATGGAAAAGAAATATTACGGAATCTGAATTTGAACGTGGAACGTGGTACGATTTATGGGCTCCTCGGAGCCAAAGGTGCATAGATTTATAGACAACTTTGCCTAAAGATTTGATACCAACACGCCGCTAATCATTACACGGCGTTGTTGGACTTTATCAGTTCAAGGTTATGTTGGTTGTTTTCGATAAACTCAACAATCCGCTTGTGTTGGTCGGCAAAGTTAAATTGAATTGTAATCTCGTTGTTATCGTGGACGTATATAGTATCAATCAATTCTACCAGAAGCCCACGGTCAAGGCTTTTTACATTCTCATGTTTCAAGAATGTTGTCAGATAAGGGTTGTCGCTTCCTACGCCCTTTTCTGATAGCTGAATTTCTGTTTGCAGGTTGGCGATGATGTCCTTTACCTGCTCTGCCTGCTGTTCAAACTTGGCTTTCATTCTTACATATTCAGCACGGGTTATGTCCCCGCATTTCCAGTCCATATAAAGGTTATCTGTAACGCAGGTAAGTTTTTCAAGCTCCTTGCTGCGGTCTTTCAAAAGCTGCTGTAACCGCTTGGATTGGGTGCAGACGGTAGAAGTGCTGTTGATTTCCTTTACTACCTCTGCCATATCCCCTACAAGGGAGATTTGCGCCTGTACCGCTTTCAATACTGCTTCGTATAAGATTTCTTCCTTTATGACGTGCCGGGTGCATTTGTCCTTTGACTTAAAGACGTATGTACTGCAAACATAATAAACATAGGTCTTGTTTGGCTTGCGGTTCGTCCGTCTTGACATGGAGCGTTTACAGTCAGCGCATTTTATCAGCCCGGAAAAAAGATAAAGCTGTTTCCTGCCCGGTGCTGTGCGGGTGTCCCGTTCCTGTAACCGCTGCGCCTTGTCGAATGTTTCCCGGTCAATGATTGCTTCGTGGGTGTTCTCTACTATGAACCATTCTTCTTTCGGCGGGGAAACTTTCTCATGCACTTTGTAGCTGATTACCCGCTGCTTTCCCTGTACCATGTTCCCGATATACATTTCATTTTTAAGGATAGTACAGATAGTGGTAATCGCCCACATACCGTCATTTTTGCTTATCCTCGGTGTCTGCAAATTCAAGCCCTTGCTGTGCTTGTATGCGGTGGGTGTGGGTACTCCCATTTCGGTCAGCTTTTTTGTAATGCCTAACTTGCTCATGCCCTCGTCAACGAACCAGTGGAAAATATTCCTCACTACCTCGGCGGCTTCTTCATCAACCACAAATGCGTTTTTGTCCTCCGGGTCTTTCATGTACCCATAAGGGGCAAATGCGCCGATAAATTCGCCTTTCCTGCGCTTGGTGTTGAACGTCCGGCGTATGTCGTTGGAAGTCCTTGCGGCGTAGCGGTCATTCATCAGCCCGGTTATGGGTACTTCCATTCCCTGTACTGCGTCCGGGTTCTTGAATGTGTCAAGTGACGGGTCGCCAATGCTGATAAAGCGTACCCCGTATAAGGGGAATACCTTTTCCAGAAAATAGCCTTGGTCGGAATAGTTGCGGAAAGCCCTTGATAATGTCTTGCAGATGATACAGTTGACAGTCCCGGCTTCCACGTCATGTATCAGCCGTTGAAATTCGGGGCGTTCATAGTCCGTCCCGGTCAGCCCGTCATCAGCGTAGACATCAACAATGATATACTCGCCCTCGAAAAATTCCTCGATATACTCCGTGATGATTTTCCTCTGGTTGGTTACGCTCAAACTCTCGTCGTTCCCGTCGTCTTTGGATAGTCTTATGTAGACAGCAATCCGCCATACGGTACGGCTTATAGTGGGTTGGTTCTGTGGTTTTCTAATGCGTGGCATTGTTCCTCCAATCCCCCTATAACCACACGTCCATTATACCATAGGACGGAGATTATTTCAGCATTTTTCAACATATTTTTTAACCTTTTTTCAGACCGCCGAAAAAGCTGATTAGGTGTGAATTGAGGTCGTTTCCGGCAGGCGCAAAGCATAGACGCACGACTGTTTCCCCGCAACGGAAGCAGTACGGGTTTTTTATCTGTTCAAGGTACGCTTTCATGCGTTCCGTGGCAGAAAGCCCCGTATCAATGGAAACATGGTTTATGTCCGTCAGTTGTGCGGGGTCGGCTTCATCTGCCCCCTGCCTGCTCATAAAGTCCAGTTGTTTACTGTTTATCATTGGCAGCCCTCCTTTCAGAATATCTTCGGATTGCTGTACTTGGTTTTTTTGAATGGGCGAAACGGACGGCTTGGCAGCTCCACGGGACTTTAACCCCTCTCATTCCTATGAGTAGCCGTGTCATACGGGTGTATCATTATGCCAATGTGCGGGTCATGGCGGCGGCAGTTTCCACATTGCCGCTGCGGTTCGC
>CAJUTJ010000105.1 GCA_910589655.1 uncultured Acetatifactor sp.
ACCCGTAGCGATGGCTGTGGCTTATATGACTTCCTTTTCAGCCTTTCTACAAGCCCCTTGATGTTCTGTTCCAGGTTCTCTCCGTATTCCTTCTTTGTCACTTCATCAATCCCCACTGCCTTGCTGCCGTCCAGTTCCCTGTGGCATTGCATTAACAGTTCTTTATTTATCAGATGGTACAAAGATGTGAATTCCGGTTTCGGCTCATGAGCCGATTTGTCTGCTATTCTCTCCAATTTCGTTTCCATCAGTACCTCCGCCCCTGAGTACGGCTGATGTGCCCTCAGAGAGACCGTTATTATGTAGCCCTCTTCCCTCCACCGGAATTACCCGGCTTCTTCGGTACTATGAAGCTATCCGACTGCCTGACATCCGTTTGGCATCCTCCGTTTCAGCGTTGTCCGCCATACTTGAAAAAAACAAGGGACATCAGGCTCTCCCCAGTTGACTGGATAGTCACAATGCAAAACATGAAAAGCTCTTTGACCCCGCAGAAGCAGGCTGCATCTCACCATAGCAATGCCGCCTGTGTTGCTTTCCGCCGAAATTAGAGCGTCAGCCTTCCGAATGTCAAAATTTCGGGGCTCAATCACTTTCCCTATTTTCTCGCTGTCTACGCTTAGCAGGCAACATTACTGCAGCCCACCCAAGACTCGCTACTGCTGGTTGGTTAGACCTTCGCAGACAGGCTTCTCACCTGCTAGACTACCCGCCCTTCGTCTGGGCGCACAATCCCGATTTGTTGGATAGCAACTCTCATCTGCAAGCAATCGTTCTTTGCATTGTTCTTGGCTTTTGCATTGCTCTGTGTGGGTATCTTTTGATTTATAACATTTTTTATATTTCAATATCAAATGATATTCAGTTTTACGGACAGTTGCGTACTATTGGAACAACTTCTATTCAGATCAGTAAAATTATCTCAAAACAAGCTATAAAACTTGCTTGCTTGGGAATTGTAGCCGGATTACTAACAAGCTTTGTTTTGTCCCATTTCATCATCCCGGCGGCACTCCGTACCTTAACGGAAACAAACAGTGGTATTACAGTAGTCCAACAACCTATTATTTATCTCGGAGCAGCAATTTTTTCACTGATAATGGTTTTTCTCTCTGTTCGGAAACCTATTCAAATTGCCAAAAAGGTTTCTCCGGTAACTGCCTTACATTATCAGAGTGAGATAGGAAAAAGCAAGTCACAGTTAAAAAGTAGACATTTTTCTGCGTGGCGAATGGCTCTGCGAAACATACAAAGAACAAAGAAGAAAAGCATTCTCGCTGTTTTATCTATCTTTTTAGGAATTACCTCTTGTTTGATAGTGACACTTTTAATCCAAAGTATGAGTGCCGATAACTTTGTAGATTATGAGATGGAATATGATATTGAACTTACAAACCAAACATTAGCGCTCGGATATAATGGTAAGCAAAGTCAGCTTTTTGACGAAAAATTTATAAATGAACTTACTTCTATTGATGGTGTCAGCAAAATAAGTTTACAAAAAGAACAGACAATAATGCCGGAGTACTCCAAAGATGTGTTCTATCCATATATTCAAGACAAATACCAGTCACAAGGAACGGAAGCTCCAGACACAGATTATTACGAACAATACCCAACCCGTTTCTACACCCAACTGGTTAGTATTGAAGCCGACAAGATAAAAGACTATATAACAGAAAAGGGAATGGACTATGAGGGCTTTTATCAAGGTCAATACGGCCTGATAGCCTGTGATACTCCAGAGTTGTTTCCAGATAATATGACACTTCATTTTCAAACTGGTCAGTTAAATCAATATAAGGTTATTCCAAATGATAAATCAATGGAAATTCCTATTGGCGGTTTTCTTCCCAGCAGTTATTACGGCGGATTAAGCTCTGATGCGCCTTATGTCTTTGTTAGTGATGCCGGTATGGAGAAACTTGCTCCCGAAGCATATATTTCGTCACTTGGAATTGATGTCACTTCCTCAAACGAAAAAATGGCGCTTTCTGATATTCGTGAACTTTGCAGTCAGTCGGGCAAAATCTCTATAATTTCAAAAACTGAATTGATAGAGGGGTTACATTCCGCCAAAATCACACTCTATACATTAGGCGGTGGAATTGCTTTCGTTCTGGCTTTTATTGGCGTTCTTAATTTTGCAAATATTATGTTCACAAACACCAAAGCACGAAAACACGAGTTGTATGTTATGGAGAGTATCGGTATGACAAAAAAACAATGTCGTCGGATGCTTCAAATGGAAGGACTTTGATATGCCCTTATTTCACTTGCCTTATGCTTGACATTTGGAAATGTAGTACTATTTCTTGTGTATCAAGCCTTTGTTGGAATGGTCGAATATGCAGTTTTTAGTTACCCAGTTTGGATGTTGTTTATCATTATAGTTGTTCTGACTGCTTTTTGTTGGTTGGTTCCTTCGCTATTTGTAAATCGTATGATGAAGAAATCAACTGTTGAAAGATTGCGTCAGAATTAAATTCTTATGCAACAAAACACCGGATGCAAGCTACTATTTGATTGCTACATCCGGTGTTTTGGATTCTGTAAACCAGAATCACAGTAAACCCTTCTCTTCCATCCGCCGCCTTAACACCTTCCAATCTGTCACTGTCAGAATATCTTCATCTATGGAACATCCTTCCTCCATTGTATACGGCAAATCAACCGCCCCTATGTACCATATCGGAAACAGCCCGGCATTTAATCAAGAAAATAATTTCATTACCGCAACCAGCACCAACGCAATTACAACAACCAGCACCGCGGAACCGACGGCCAGGAACGCTTTTTGGTATGGTCTTTTTCCTTCTTCTCTTGCCTTTTCGATTTCATCCAGACTCTTCCCGTTAGCAAACGCGACGATTTCTTTATAAGTCTGAATATCGTATTTCTTCTTATACCTTTCAATTCTGACGGCAAAATACATTCCGATGCCAAACAAACATAGATACAGTGCCATTCCAACCCACTTCCATAGCATTACGAGCGGTACCGGCACTATCAGCAATGCAATAAATAATACGGTAAAAACGGCACTGTCCTTTTGAAACTTCGCGTATTCCTGTGAGTCAATTTCTTTCTTCATTTTTTCTAAATCTCCTTTGATTAAATGATCCAGAGATACTTGAAAGACTTCGCTCATCAACACTAAGCTTTTAATATCAGGATAATTTTTGTCATTTTCCCAATTCGATATGGTTTGTCTTGAAACAAAAATTTTATCAGCCAATCCCTCCTGAGATAAATTTGCCTCCGTTCGATATTTTTTTATCTGTTTACCGAGTTCCATCTTCGTCACCTCCTCACTGCACAGTTTAATCAAAAAGGAAGATTTCCGCTATCAAAACTCTTTGACATAGCCCGCTTTTGCTCATGTCAAAAATGTTTGACCATGCGTATAATCCTGATTTGCCGCTGGTTTACCTCTCTCTTTTCGCGCTTTTTCCGTATTACACATTTCGAAAATCTAACTGTTCCTGCGAATCCGAATCAATTTCAAGATGTCGTCATACAGACGCCCTTTATCCTCCTGATCAATCATCAGCCACCTTTGCCCGTTTCCCTCCTGTGTCTGACCATAAACCGTCTGCAGCTTCTTTGCCCGGCAAAAGACAGGCTTACTGTTTCTTTTTCCCAAATACCATCCAGGCCACGAACCCCAACAGCGCAAACGCCACGACCATCCAGGGAATAAAATATCCCATACCTTTACCGTAGAACAGGTCATAGTACCCTTTCAGGTAAATCACGACAACAATCGCCGGCAGACCTATGGTCATATAGCCTTTCATCTTCTCCGGGAAGCGCATGCCGTCCCCTGCGTTAACCTCCGCCAGGAAGTTTTGAAAACCCCAGCCGTTTCTGGAAACGCAGAAAGCCACATAGATCAAAGAACCCAGGGGCAGAATATTGCTGGAAACCAGAAAATCTTCCAGATCCATAATTCCGCTGTTTGGACCTAAAGGCTGAATCCCTGCCAGCACATTAAAGCCCAGGACACAGGGCATGGACAGCAGCGCAATCGCCACGATATTAACCGACACCGCTTTCTTTCTGCTCCATCCCCACAGATCGACCGCAAAGGACAGAATATTTTCAAACACCGCGATAATCGTGGACAATGCGGCAAAGGACATAAACAAAAAGAACAGAGACCCCCAGATCCGTCCTCCTGCCATCTGGTTAAACACATTCGGCAGTGTGATAAAAATCAGGGACGGGCCGGCCCCCGGCTCGATGCCATAGGCGAAGCAGGCCGGGATAATGATAAATCCCGCCATCAGTGCCACAAAAGTATCCAGAACGATCACATTGACCGCCTCGCCGGTAAGGGACCGCTCTCTGCCCAGATAGCTTCCGAAAATAGCCATGGCGCCGCAGCCGATGCTCAAGGTAAAAAAGGCCTGGGACATGGCGCCGAATATCACGTTGCCCATGCCAATCTCCATCATAGCCTTAAAATCAGGAACCAGGTAAAATTTCACGCCTTCCATGGCGCCCGGCAGCGTCACCGAATGAACGGCAAGGACCAGAATCAGTCCTAACAGACCGATCATCATCACCTTGCTGATCCGTTCCACGCCTTTCTGCACGCCAAAAGAACAGATGCCGAAGGCAAGAACCACCACCAGCACCATCCAGAAGGTCATCAGACCCGGATTCTGGGTCATGGCGGAGAATTTCCCGGCCACTTCCTCCGGGGTCATCGCCGCCCCGGTAAACTCTCCGGTCAGGCACCGCCAGAAATAATACAGCATCCAGCCTGCCACCATCGTATAAAACATCATCAGAATATAATTGGCCGAAATCCCGAGAATCCTGTAATGATGCCACTTTCTCCCCTCAGGCTCCAGCTCCCGGAAGGATATGGCGCAGCTTTTCTGACTTCCCCGGCCCACCGTAAACTCACAGACCAGGATCGGAAAGCCCAGAATCGCCAGAAATACCAGATAAATCAAAATAAAAGCGGCGCCTCCGTACTCGCCGCACATATAAGGGAATTTCCACACATTCCCCAAACCCACCGCACAGCCTGCCGATACCAGGATAAATCCCAGCCGGGAACTGAATTTTTCACGCTCCATTGTTATTTCCTCCCCGTTTTTTCACTTTTATCTACATAAATATATCATAACGGTCCGTAGTACGCAAGGTGATACGGTCCATAAAGCAGCCATAAAACAAAAGCAACGATAAAACAGTTACCGTTACTTCGCGACCGGCAGCGCAAAACAACTTTGAACTCATAATACAGGGCTGTTCCGAAAATGTATCATGCAATCAACATTTCCAAAACAGCCCCAAACATTTTACACTATCTCAGGAAAATCTGTCCTCCCTCTAAACGGATCTGACAGTCTGTCTCCTTCTGTTCAATGGTAATACACTGTTTTTCAATCTGGATATTAGTCACCGGAAAAATTTCCTCACAGGTAATACTGCCCGTCTGCATCGACCGCATCGCCGTAGTTAACGTATCCAGCTCGGCGAATTTTTCCCTTTTTAATTCGCCGTATACATTGCGCTGTTCCAGCAGCGTCTTATATTCATCCTGCGTATCGTAGCGGTGACTTTTACCGGACATCTGCATCGTGGAAACCTTTTTTCGGATCTGCTCCAAGGTCCGGTCGATTTCCTCCAACTCACTGTTTACAGACGACTTCTTCCGTTCCAGCTCCGTCTCAAGACCCAGGGTAACGCGATTGGTACAGCCGGAGATATTCCCGATTTTTTTTGCATAAACAGATCTTGCTGCCGTGACGCTGTTCCCGAAGATCAGCCCCCGACCCATCATGGCATAGACGGAACCGTTTTCGCTGACCACGTTGCTATTGGCGATAATTCCCGCGTAAATATCCTCCCCTGCCACAGCTGTCACATTTTCCATAATAATGCACTGAATCTGCCCGTCTGCTTTCAGCTGGGTTTTTCCCGTCCCTTTCACGTCGCCCTGCACACAGATCGTTCCCCCAGACAAAATTCTGCCGTTTTCGACATCTCCCTGAATCATCACATTCCCGGTCGCCTCAACGGTCACACCCTCTTTTACCGTTCCCCGGATGTAGATATCCCCGTCAAATTTCAGATTTCCGACGCCGGCATCGATATCCTGCTCCAACACCCGCTGGCTCCGGATGGAAAAATTCTCTCCCTCCATCACCACGATCCCGCTGATTTCCGCCTGCAAAGACAAACCGTCTTCCGAAACACGGGTATATTTTCCCTGGGGAACAGGGGCTGACGTCCCTTCCTTGCCCTGCAGCGGAGCTCCTGAAACATCGAACCCCGGCTTCATCGGCACAGGAGGTATAATCCGGCACAGGACATCCCCCTCTCTGATAATCTGAAACAGATTCTTTTTCCGGAAATCATATCCCGCAAGCATCTCCTCTTCCTCAAGCTCCGGCTTCTGGGCATATCTGTGCTCATACAGCTCCTCCAGCATCCCATCGACTCCGTCCTCAGGATACTCTCCGCGGGCAATTTGTACGACCCGCAAACAGGTCTTCGTCTCGGTCAGCTCCCTGACCGCCTCCTCGTCAACGCCGGAAACCACCCCTTCATAATGCATCTCTTCAAGGAAACGTTCCGGTTCCATATCCTTTCCTTCATTGAACGGCGGCAGAATACAGGCATATGCTCTCATACAGTCCCCTGAGACATAAAACAGCGGCATAGCATCTCCCGACATCTGCTCCTGCCGTTTCCGTTCCATATATTTACCCACTTCTTTTTCAAGAATCATCGAAAAAGCCTTGATATCCTCTTCACTCTCCTGATTATCCCGGAAATCTTCGTTCAGATGGATTCTGATTCTTCTCAGCATCTGACGGCCTTCCGACTCCCTGGATTCCGGACCTTCCGTGGCTGCGGCCGTGTCCTCTCCCTTTTTCTTTAAAAAATCAAATATCCCCATATCCTTCTCGCTTTCATATCCGACTGTTATATGTAGTTGTTTTAATTATATGAGAAATCAGGCCGGCACGCAATACCTGTATGGTGAATTTCCTGTTTTTCTCACCAAAATCCGACAAAAAGCTTATCTGATATAACGTGAACAAGCCGCAAAAAAACAGGCTCCATTTTCAGAAGCCTGCCTTTCCGGTTAAACTTTATATCCGGTTATCATGCATACTGCCATATAATTTTGCATAATCACCCTATGCGTTCATTCTACCTTCAAATTTCTGCTTTACCTGCCGGATTTTTTTCTGCTCTGCTTTCTCTGTGGGATACCATCCCTTCTGCTCCATCTTCTGATAGATTTCGCTCTGCATTTTCAGAGATTCGTTCAGCGCCTCGTCGAAAGCACAGTGTACATTGGAGGTGTTTGACTCGATTGCACCGTGCAGGTACAGGTCGCACACACCCTTAATGCTCATTAAAAGATCTTCCATTTTCTCTTTATCACCCATGATATCTCTCCTTTCTGATTTCCAGTTCCGCATCTTCCCTTCCGGCAGGCTTATCGGAGATCAATATCGGCCGCCTCCGGCGTCCTGCAATTGATCTGCCTGCCGTCCGGTCCGATGCTGATTTCCAGTTCCGCATCTTCCCTTCC
>CAJUTJ010000106.1 GCA_910589655.1 uncultured Acetatifactor sp.
GGGAGGTTCGCTGCCATAGAAGGATGGGTATACACAAGGCCATGTAGAGCGAAAACCAAGACGTTCTACTTCGTGTACCCTTCACCCTCTATTTTCGTACCAGATACAGAGAAATGTCCATCTCCTTGGCTCATTCATCTGGGATATGTAACTATAAATTCCTTGATTTTTTAAGGAAAATCACTTGACAATATAGGGAGGGAAACAAGATAAATGAATCAAAGAATACAAACAAAATACCGATTAATACGTATGATAGGAGAAGGAGCCTTTTCCCAAGTCTATCTGGCACAGGATGAGCATGGGCAGCAGTATGCTTGTAAGGTGGGCAAAGATATGAAAATTTTGGAAAGAGAGGCGGATGTATTAAGCCGGCTATACCATCCCCTGTTTCCTTCGTATGTGGATTATGAAGAACAAGGGCAGACAGGCAGACTTGTTATGGAATACATACCCGGAAAAAGCATGAAACAATTGATACGGCTCCGGGGGAGGATTTCGGCCCGACAGACAATGCGTATTGCGGAAGAATTGGCGGACGGACTGCTGTTTCTCCACCAGAGACAGCCCGGAATCCTGTACCGTGACCTGAAACCGGAAAATATTATGGTTTGTGAGGACGGACATATAAAGCTGATTGATTTTGGCTGCGCCTGTCTTCTGGACGGTCAGAGCGGAACGAGAGCGGGGACGCCCGGATTTGCATCACCGGAACAGCTGGCAGAGGATGGGGCTGTGGGAACCTACAGCGATATCTACAGTTTGGGAAAGGTACTGCAGAGCATAATGACAGCGGGAAAAGCAAACGGCGGTGAGGAGAGAAAATGCCGGAGGCGGCTGGAATGCATGATAGCGGAATGCACCCGTGAAGATCCCAAACAGCGTCCGCAGGATATGATAAGCGTATTCTGTTTCCTCACAGGAAACAGAAAAAAAGAAGACGGAATTATATGTGAAAAAAATATTTGGGAAAGCAGCCATAAAAACTCTTGAAGTTTGCCATCAATTTGATATACTTAAATGAAAGGGCGCATGTGCACGAGCACAGTACGGGAAAATGTTTGTGATGCGCCAAAAATACATAGAAAAGGAGAACTAAATTATGCGTTTTTTCATTGATACCGCAAAGGTAGAAGACATCAAGAAGGCAAATGACATGGGTGTTATCTGCGGCGTAACAACCAATCCTTCCCTGATTGCAAAGGAAGGCAGAGTATTTGAGGAAGTTATCGCAGAGATTGCATCCATTGTTGACGGGCCTATCAGTGGAGAGGTGAAGGCTACCACTGTTGACGCGGAGGGAATGATTGAAGAGGGCAGAGCGATTGCCGGCATTCATCCCAATATGGTGGTGAAGATTCCTATGACCGTGGAAGGCTTGAAAGCCTGCAAGGCATTGAGCGCTGAGGGAATCAAGACCAATGTGACATTGGTATTTACTGCGAATCAGGCATTGCTTGCGGCACGTGCCGGCGCGACTTACGTATCTCCTTTCCTTGGCCGTCTGGATGATATCAGCCAGAGAGGCGTGGATTTAATCCGTGAGATTTCCGATATCTTCGCAGTGACTGATTTGAAGACTCAGATCATCTGTGCAAGTGTCCGTAACCCTGTTCATGTGACTGATTGTGCTCTGGCAGGAGCCGATATCGCTACCGTTCCTTATTCTGTAATTGAGCAGATGGTGAAGCATCCTTTGACCGATGCCGGTATTGCTAAGTTCCAAGCAGATTACAAAGCTGTATTCGGAGAGTAAAATATTGTAAAAGGCACTATTTGTTTTCTGAAATTCGGAATTGCTATACTGTGAAAATGATTGTAAATACAGATAAAGTCAGTTGCGAGGAACTACACGCAGGCTGTGCAGCGAGCTGATGATACAGGCGGTATGCCCCCGAAGAAGGCGGCGTACCGCCTGTTCCTTTGGCCTTTTCTCCGATGCAGATCTGCAGGATTGGCATTCGGGGTATTCACCGATTAATATGTCGTTTACAATTTCTTTTTGCTCAAATTCTAATTCTAGGGCATGGTCTTGAAAGATGCTTTCTCCAAAAGCAATGGATGCGCCGAAATCAACGCTAACCAGAAATTGAAAGCTCCAAAATCCAATTTCTGACTGGATGGAGCTCTAGATCTGTTAGAAACGAAAATGCCTGTTTTCATGCTCTCGAAATTGTATTATAATAAGGAAAAGTAATCGTTCATAATTTAGGAGGGCATATGGCAAAGAAACGAAAAACTCTTCCAAAGGAAATGAGCGCACTTTTAGAGTGCGGAGATATTGCGGCGCTTAAAGAACAGTTCTTACGGTGTGAGCCCAATGCTGTTACCAACAAATACGGATCTAATATCTTTTCCCTGACACCATTGCCGGGGGAATTTGCTTTTTGGGCCAAGGAACAGGGTGCGGATGTGAATTTTAGGGATTATTACGGAAGAACGCCGATTTTCAGGCATGCTTCTGTCTGGAACGGGGATGTGCAGCTCTTAATTGATCTGGGCGCCGATGTTCATGCTGCTGACAATTTCGGTGTAACGCCGCTGCATTGTGCGCCAATGCTTGGACGTGGGGATGCGGTGAAAGCCTTGCTGAGAGCCGGAGCTGATGTAAATGTCAAATCGGACAGGATAGACTGGCCGGGATTTATGACTCCTTTGGAAACAACGCTTAATAAAAGCTGTTTGTCTTATGGAGAGCTGTTGGATATCTGCAAGCTTTTATTGGAAGACGGAGCCGAAATTACAGACCGTTGCCGTGAATTTGTACAAAAGTCGGCAGAAAGATTCCAGAAACAAAAACGAGGAATTGCAGATCCGGAATATCTGCGCAGCCAGACAGAGGGGCTGGATAAACTCTATGAAATGTTTGGTGTGGAGCCGGTTAAGGAAGCAATTTTCCATGACGGCGTATCTCCCATCCGTATACCGGAGCTGTGTGAGAACGATGCATTTCCTCTGTTGGAAGCAGATTATTCAAAATAAACAACCGCTGTTGTCCGCAGCTTCAAATCCGCGGATCGTGCTGTCGGCGCTGTTAAAATATAAACATTTGAAATATGAGAAAAGCATTTGGACAGAAAGCCAAATGCTTTTAATTTTTTCGCAGATTTCTATAATCTATGAAGAACGGCGCAAAAGCCTTTACGGCTTGGGCTAAATACATTGCCGACCCAAATATTGACCATAAACTGCAGATAGGGTATTGAGATGCTGACGCTTTGTTTCCACGCTGGGATGGACATATCTGTTTAATGTAATATTGACATTGGAGTGCCCCAGAATCTCACTTAAGCTTTTAATATCGGCTCCCGAATCAATACAGTTGGTAGCAAAGGTATGACGGAGTATGTGAAAATTGTATCTGGGAATTTGTGCTTCCCCAAGCAGCTTGTGAAAGCGGTTCTGGTAAGTCCTTGGCTCCGTGGGCCTGTCCTCGGAAATTACATATTCGCAGTTATCATGAAATGCTCTTGCAAGCCGTGCCATTTCATCGGAAAGCGGGATTACGCGCTTTGAAAACATACTTTTAGGATCGCTTTCCATTAATTTCGTCTTTCCCGTACTTCCTTCCACGGCAATTCTCTGCACCGCACGATTGACATAGAGCAGCTTTCCGTCTATGTCAATGTCGCTCCATTTCAGGGCGCATACTTCCCCCAGTCTCAGACCCGTTGATAGACATAGCAGAATCCCGAATTTATTCATATCCATATCCGAGTATAAGATTTCGAATAACCGCGCCTGCTCCGCCAGCTTCATGACTTCAACAGGCTTTGCGGACTTTGCCGCCTTAGCCCTTGTAACGGACGCCGTCACCGCATAATGATTGTCCTGAGCATAAGCGAGCACTTGATTGATAACACAGTAAATGCTTCGGACAAGGCTTTCCGAAGATGCCTCCCGGACATCGGCCATATTGCGTATTACTTCTGAAGTAACCCGTACCATTTTCATTTCGCCCAAGGAATCCTCGATATGCTTTTCGTAAATTTGCTTATACTTTACATAAGTGCTGTATTTGCAGTGTTCCTGAACGTTCTGCAGCCACAGACGGGCTATATATCCGAATGTTTCCGATGCCTCGGCAGCATTTTCGGAAACCATGGAAGACGCGGCTTCCAGCTGTGCCTGTTTGATAATAATCAATTTTTCCTTTACACCCTTATAAGTCCGGGCATAGACGGAATGATATTGTTTCTTCCCTGTGTCTTCGTTTTCCGTGGAATACCGTCCCTCCCATCGTCCGTCAGATCTTTTCCGTATATTTTCGCCTTTTCTGGGCATATAACCACCTCCGATTGTTAGATAAACACTATAAATAAGAGCTTTTCGTTCTGACCACAAAGCCTGACCACAATTAGAATTTCAACCGGAAAAAAGCCGGAAATCTTTTTGAACACGCAAAAAACGCGTGAAAACACCTCGCGGCGGCGTGGGTGTGAAAAGAAACAAAAAGGTAACAGTTCAGACAGCCCCTCCCGCGAAAAAATTGCGTCTCTATGCGATTTTGCGAGACATGCGGGCGCCAAAACGTAATCTTTCCGCGTTTTGTGTGCATTATTGTAACGGTTCAGTGACCTGTCCGAACTGTAACACAAAAAGCATACCCGGCAGCTTGTCTTACAAATTAGCAGTTGACATTTCCAAAATGGTTTGCTAGAATTTATAGATGTTTAAGAGTTGTACTCCAAAATAATTGAATTCAGCTTTTTTATCAAATATTATTTTTCGCAGATTATAGAAATCTGTGAAAGCATGTCCGGCTACATAGAGTATATGTAATAAAACATATTTTACACAGTTTACTACAAAAGTCATGAATCTTGCTTGCGGAAACCGCGAGGTGATTCGAGCTCCTTTGCACGAAATCCCGAGGCTGCTGTGTGTCAAACCCGCTGTACATTCAGGATTGTGTGCATCTTCATAGGAAACCCTCCGGGTTTCTTGCATGGCGGTGCAGCCGATTGTAGAAGAGCTCAGTACGATGATCAGGAAAAGGAAAGCAATAGGAAAACCATGGAAAAAAATCAAAAACCCGTTGGAAAAAACAACAAGATATGGAAGCTGATGCTGATTTTGTTTTTGGCGGCGGCAGGAATCGGTCTGGCCGTTTTAAGCGTGCAGGCTTACAGGAAGCATCAGGCCGAAGCACAACTGGAGCAGCTGGCGGAGAGTACTTCGGGCAGCGCTCAGGGAAATCCCCGGCAGGGAGAGTCTTCTCCTGCGGCGGCGTCCGGTACGGCGGCACAGGATTCGGAAGCCTTGCAAGGGCAGGACAATGCTCCGACACAGGGAACGGGGGCTTCTTCCGCCGATGCGGCAGAAACGGCGGCGGAGGGGCTGCAGGCGCTGAAAGACATGGGGATTCCGATTCCGGAGAAGGAAGTGGATTTTGCGGATCTTCAGGCCAATGTCAACAAGGACATTTATGCATGGATATACATACCCGATACCCTTGTGGATTATCCGGTGGTACAGCATCCGACAGATAACCTCTATTACCTGAATTACAACTTAGACGGCAGTAAGGGGTATCCCGGCTGTATCTACACGGAGGACTACAATGCGAAAGATTTTTCCGATCCCAATACGGTGATTTACGGGCATAACATGAAAAACGGCACCATGTTTGCAGGACTCCATAAGTTTGAAGACGGCGAATATTTTAAAGAGCACCCCTATGTGTATATCTATACGGAAGAAGGGCTGTATGTTTATGAGATTTTTGCCGCCTATGAGAGCGGCAGCGAACACATTCTTTATAATAATGATTTTACGAATGATTATGCCTATTCGAAATATCTGGAAGGGATTTATTCTCTCAGATCTATGAACAGCAATGTGAAGGAGGACGTGGAAGTGACCACAGAGGATCGTATCGTGACGCTTTCCACTTGTGTAGCAAATAAATCGGACAGACGCTACTTGGTACAGGGAGTGCTGCTGAATGAAGATTAATATGACACGTCATACGAAGGTTAGGATATATCGTACTGTCGCATGGGTGCTGCTGGTGATCTTACTACTGGCTTTGGCGGGGATTGCTTTCTTTGCGGGAATGCAGATCTCGGGCAAAAACAGGCTGGATCGTTTTCAGGAGGGCGATGGCCCCTTGTTGAATCTGGCCGGGGCTGCGGGAAGGCTGGAGATTCCGGAGGAAGGGATATTGAACGAGACGGCGGCGGAGGCAGATGAGGACTGGCAGGAAGGAGATGTGCGCTATCAGGGTGTACACTATCGCTACAACGAAGACATCCTGACCTTTCTTTTTTTGGGGATAGACAAGGAATCGGAGGTAAAGCCTGTGGAAAACGGCTTGGACGGAGGACAATCGGATGCCATATTCCTTCTGGTGCTGGAACCTCATGCCAAAGAAATATTTGTGATTAGTATACCCAGAGACACTATGACAGATATAGATGCCTATGATAAAGACGGGTATTTTGTGGCTACGGTAAAGGCACAGCTTACGCTGCAGCACGGTTACGGCGACGGAGCGGAACTGAGCTGTGAGCGCACAAAGAGGGCGGTGGCGAGACTGTTTTACGAACTGCCCATCCATGGCTACTGCGCCGTCAATATGGGAGCGGTTCCTTTGCTCAATGACGCTGTGGGCGGGGTGGAACTGGTGGCCATAGAGGATGTGATATACACCGACATCAAGGAAGGGGACAGAATCCTCTTAAAAGGAGAGGAAGCATACAATTACCTGCATAACAGAGATACGGAGAATATGGGAGGCGCGGGAAGGAGGCTGGAACGTCAGAAGCAATATCTGACGGCTTATGCGGCCGTTGCAATGGAGAAGCTGAAAACCGATATTACCCTTCCGGTAACGCTCTATAATACCTTAAGCAAATATATGGTGACGGATATCTCCTTGGACGAGGTCAGTTATCTGGCCGTTCAGGTTCTGGGATATCATTTTGATGAAAACAATCTCTATTCTCTGGAGGGGGAGAATGTCATGGGAGAGCAGTACGAGGAATTCCATGTGGATGAGACAGCCCTCTATGAACTGATTTTAAAAATCTTTTATGAACCGGTATTAGGCCGCGAGGCTTGATATAACCACATGATTATGAAGAAAGGAGAACACGCCAATGAAAAAATTATCCAGTATGCTGGCTCTTGGCCTTGCGCTGGCTCTTACCTTAGGTATGACCGTAAGTGCAGCCGAGAGCCCTACCACAGAAGGGGCAGCTCCGGAGATGAAGGAAGAGCAGATAGTGGAATACACAGAGAAATCCGAAGCTCTGACACAGGCAGTCGGTGAAGTTACCACTACTGTCGGCGGTCAGGCCGTTACACTTGAGAAGGCTCCCGTAGCTCCCGAGACATTGCTTCAGGCGGAGATGATTGCGACGAATAAGGCAGCCGAGGCTGCAGGTGCTTTAAAGCTTCCCGAAGGGAAGACGGTTGAGAGCACCAAAGTAGTCGGCTCCGCTGACATTACACTTCCTGAAGGAACCGCGATTCCTGAGGAAGGCATTACGCTTGAGATCCCCATCAGCGGGATTACGGCGGGTAAGACTTATGTTTTGCTGCATCTGACAGGCGGCAAGTGGGAGACCATTGTACCCAGTTCCGTTGCAAACGGAAAGGTGACGGCTACCTTTAAGTCGCTTTCACCCATTGTTGCCAGTGAGGTCATCATTGCAGAAGTATCGGAAGATTCCGATGATGATTCCGACGATACCAATTCTTCAGGGGCACCTGCAGCGGCAAACCCTGCAACATCCCCTAAGACAGCCGAGACACTTCCCGTGGCAGGCGTTATGACATTGATCTGCCTTGTAGGCGCAGCAGTATGCGCAAACAAGATTCGCTACAACAAGTAATTAACCGTTTCATACCATTTTGTACTTCTGAAACATGTGGTTGTCCTGCCTGCCCCTGAACGGGGGAGGCAGGATAAATAATTAAGATCGTGAAGGAAGCAGCTGCCTATGGGCTGTAACAAGAAACCTGACGGATACATGAAAAAAATATTATACATAACCACCATAAGCGGATTCCTGCCTCAGTTTGAGAAAAATGATGTTAAGATCATGCAGGAGATGGGGTATGAAATACATTATGCTTCCAATTTCCATCATCCCGTATATCCATTCGATGAAAAAAAGTTAAAAGAGCAAGGCATTGTCTTACACCAGATAGATGTGTCAAAAAGTCCGCTCAAAATAAGGCGCAACGGCAGAGCCGTCCTGCAGCTGAAAGGGATTATAGACAGGGAAGGGATTCAAATGATTCACTGTCACAATCCTATGGGAGGAGTAGCGGGCAGAATGGCCGCCCATTTCAGTAAAAGGGATCCCTATGTGATTTACACGGCTCACGGATTGCATTTTTATCAAGGGGCGCCGCTCCTTAACTGGCTTTTTTTCTATCCGGCGGAAAGATTTTTGGCGAGATGGACGGATGCCCTTGTGACCATCAACGGGGAAGACTATCTCAGGGCAAAAAGAAAGTTCCGTTTAAAACCCCGGGGATTTGTGGAACAGATTCATGGTGTGGGCGTTGACATGAACCGGTTTAAGCCCATGCCTGACACAGTGTCACAAAAGCGAAGGGAGCTTGGCATTCCGGAGAATGCGTTTCATATGGTTACGGCGGCCGAGTTAAATGACAATAAGAACCAGAAGGTCATCATAGAAGCCATGGCAAAGCTGAATCGCAAAGATATTTACTATAGTTTATGCGGAAAGGGAGCCAACGAAGAAATGCTTCGAAAGCTGATTGCGGAAAAGCATTTGGAGGAACAGGTCAGGCTTCTGGGATTCCGCACAGATATGGAAAGTATTTTGCAGACGGCGGATGTTTTTGCATTTCCGTCCATTCGGGAAGGGCTTGGCATTGCTGCCGTGGAAGCTTTAGCCTGCGGCATACCCCTTGTAGTCTCCGACAACAGAGGCTCCCGGGAGTATGCGGAAAATGAAATCAACGGCATTGTCTGCAAGCCGGATGATGTGGAGGGTTTCAGACAGGCTATAGAGGGACTGTATCAGGATTCAACATATAGAAGGAGACTGGCCGGGAATTGCAGACGGTCGGCGGAAAAATTCAGCGTTGAGAAAACTATGGAAATCATGCGGACTGTGTATGAGAAAGCAGACCGGCTGAAGCCATAGGCAGAGGGGGAGCCATGCCGGAGATATCTGTCATTATGGGAGTCTATAACCAATTTAACAGGGAAGTGCTCTTGACGGCCGTGAAGTCCGTTCTGAACCAAAGCTTTACGGATTTTGAATTTATCATTTATGACGACGGCTCTTATCCCGAGGCGGCGGAGCTTCTCAAAGAAGTGGAGCAATTGGATAAACGGATATTATTAATCGGACATACGGAGAACCACGGACTGGCTTTTTCGCTGAATGCCTGTATTCATAGAGCCAGAGGAAAATATATAGCAAGGATGGATGCGGATGATATCTCCTATCCGGACCGCCTGCAGAGACAAAAGGATTTTCTGGATAAGAACAAAGAGTTTTCTTGGGTGGGATGTAATATTGAAGTCTTTGATGACGGGGGAATCTGGGGAAGGCGGCAGATGCCCGAGAGGCCGCAAGAGTCGGATTACCTGAAATATTCACCCTATGCCCATCCCACCGTAATGTACCGGGCGGAGATTTTTGATTCCAATCATGACTATGCCGCCTCCAAGGAGACATTGCGGTGTGAAGACTATGAAATATTTATGCGGTTTCGGCAGGCCGGTCTGCGAGGCGCAAATCTACAGGAATATCTCTTTTGTTATCGGGAAGATATGTCTTCTTACAAAAAGAGAACATTCACACACCGTATAAACGAAGCACGGTGCAGGTACAGAAATTTTAAGTCTATGGGAATCCTGTTTCCAAAAGGGTGGCTGTACATACTCAGGCCCATAGCGGCAAGTCTGGTGCCCGACAGAATGCTGGCATGGATGAAGCGCAGAGAATCATCAATCCCTGAAAAGGATGTTACGGATGGAGTGGTTGGAAATGAAAGGAAAGCGGAACTTTGCATTAGCAATACTGCTGGCTGTGAGCCAATTAACAGGCTGCGGTGCAGTCAATGACGCGGCCGTACCAACGGCGGAATACGAACAGTTTGCCGGATTGAACAGATCCGTTGAGGCGGTGATTGATTTCCGTGAAAACGAAGCGTCTCCGGAAACGGGTATCTCCGGTGCGTCTCAAACCGGCACGGGGGCGGAGCTTTCCGGGCAAACAAATGCCGGAGACGGAACCGGACAGACGGGAACCGGCGGTCAGGACGGCACCGTACAGGGAGGCTTGCGGCAGGGAAATACCGGTCAGGGGAATTTGCAGTCAGGCAAAACAGGGCAAGGAAGCTTACCACAGGGGAATTCACAGCAAGGAAACACGCAGACAGGAAATTCCGGCCAAGGGAACTCACAGCACGGAAACGCACAGACAGGAAGTTCCGGCCAAGGGAACTCACAGCAAGGAAACACGCAGACAGGGAATTCCGGCCAAGGGAACACACAGACAGGAAATGTCGGTCAAGGAAGTTCGCAGCAAGGAAATACCGGTCAGGGAGCCGGAGACCAAGGGGATTCTGACCGGGACGGCAATTATCCGGGAACCGGAAACCAGAACGGCGCCGGGACTTCGGACGGAGACTCTGCGGAAGACACGGATTCGGAAGATACCGGGGAAGAGAATTCCGGTCAGGACGGCAGCCAAGGGGGAGCCTCTAATCCGGGAACCGATTCTCCGGGAGACACAAACCAAGGAAATCCGGGAGAAGGGAATCCCGGCGGGGAGGGAAATCCTTCGGGTGACGGAAACCAAGGGGGAGCCTCCGATCCGGGAACCGATTCTCCGGGAGACACAAACCAAGGAAATCCGGGAGAAGGGAATCCCGGCGGGGAGGGAAATCCTTCGGGTGACGGAAACCAAGGGGGAGCCTCCGGTTCGGGAACCGATTCTCCGGGAGACACAAACCAAGGAAATCCGGGAGAAGGGAATCCCGGCGGGGAGGGAAATCCTTCGGGTGACGGAAACCAAGGGGAAGCCTCCGATCCGGGAACCGATTCTCCGGAAGACACAAATTAAGGAGCTTACTCCGCTGCATTGATTTGTGAGGACTGTGTCCATAGGACAGATTTTTCCGTTTCCTGATGGGGCGATAATACCGGAATGGCAGGAAGTACAGACTCTTGCGGAAGCGCGTGGGAAAGGTATGGATATGAGCGGGGGACAGAGGGAAGATTCCAGATATGATGAGTACACGGCCATTCTTGCAGAAAACCCTGTATACCGACATGCATTTGAGGGGGCATGTGAGGAATACCTGCGCAGGAACGGGAAGCAAATGCCCCTTGACAGCAGATTGTATCTTATGGTATTTGCCCCTTCTCTGATCGGATTTGTGAACTGGGTTATGGAGCAGGCGGCAGCTGCGGGTAAGGACAGGCTGTATTTCTTAAGCCGCGACGGTTATCAAATGTATTTAATCGGGAGACAACTGTCTGCGTACAGGAACCTGCCCGTTGATTGCAGATATTTACATGTGTCCAGATACTCTATGAGGATTCCGGGATATCACTTAAACATGGAAAAGTGCATAGACAGTATCTGCGTCGGAGGAATTGACGTTACGCCGCTGAAAATCCTGAGAAGAGGCGCGCTGACAGAGGAAGAATGCAGACTGGTAATCAAAGAATTGCATCTGGAGGCGATACAGAATAAGGTTCTGAATTTCCGTCAGGTGACGGGGCTTAAGGAGCGCCTTGCGGTAAGCGGAAGCTTAAAGAAATATATCCGAAAGCATTCTCTGGCGGCCTATGACAAAGCAATAGGATATCTGAAACAGGAGGGATTGTGTAAGGACAGCCGGTATGCCATAGCAGACAGCGGCTGGGTGGGCACGCTGCAATGCTCCATTGAAGGCTTGGTGCAAAGCATAAATTCCGGGATAGAGGTGGAAGGATATTATTTTGGAATGTATGAACTTCCGGAAGGAGCCAAGAGGGAGAGGTTTCATCCGTATTACTTCTCAGCCGTTCATGGGACGGCCCGGAAAGCGCGTTTCAGCAATTCTCTTTTCGAGACTATTGTCTCCGCAGAGGAGGGAATGACCCTTGCGTATGGGGAAGAAAACGGGAAGTATGTCCCCATTGTGCTGGAGCGGGGTAATCCCAATGCGGGACAGTTGAGGCGCAATGCAGAAGCATTGGAACTGTTTCTGCATCAGCTGGGGACGGAATGCGGCAGCTCTTGCGGGCAGGACGGGAAAAGGGAAAATGGCTTTGGCAAAAAAACGGAAGATAACGGCGTAGAATTTGCGGAAAGGCTGTTGGGGAAATTTATGTCGGAGCCAACGGCATTAGAATATGACTGTTACGGGAAAGATTTCTTCTCGGATGATGTATTTGACGATTGTCAAAGAGAGGCAGCGGCAAAGCTTACTTGGGAGCAGATCAAGGATCAAAGACTTTTAAGCAAACTGCTGACTATCAGCGGAATGAAAAAGGCGGTAATCCATGAAAGCGCATGGCTGGAGGGCAGCGCATTTGGGGCGGCATACAGGCAGGATGCTTTCGGCGCTTCGGATCCGGAACGGCGGCTCCGGGCCGAATGGCGGCATATCAGACGGTATAAAAGCTTTATTTACCTGCGGAAACAACTGAAAGCTTTCCGGCGATTATTAATGGCCAAATAGCCGGTGCAAAACCGTTTGCATGGTTCTTTCCGGCTTGGCGGCAGCTTCCGGATTGCTTGTTCCGCCGCCGGCATATCCGGAAGAGCAGATGGCTGGTATGCAAATCATTGAAATGTAAACAGACGGTGCAGAAACCGTTTTGAAGCCGGAAAGCGTATACGGTATTTTCGGAAATAAGGAAGGGCACGGGGATAGAAATGCTTTTTACAGATAAGAAAGACGGCTGGAGAAAGAGAATACATGGCGCTGTGCTGTTCCTGATTTTTTTGGTCTGGTTTGGGAGCTGTAAGGTATATGCGGCGGAAAGAATGAACCCAAGCATCCCCTTTGTGGGAACTATCGAAAAAGAAGACGGAAGCCTTCTCTATGTGATTGATCTGGCCGATTACGAGCCGGATATAGAATTGTGGGACTATAAGGTAGTCACCGACAGCTACATGGACAGACATCTGACGTTTCTGTCGGATCAAGGCAGGAATATCAGAGTGATTTTGACAATGGATGAAAAGAAGGACATTTATCTCTTTGCTTTCAAGGAGGATACGCAGCTTTTTTATCCGGTGAACAGACTTATTTCCAACGGGGCAGTCTATTATTTTATGTCCCCCAATGCCTGCCAGACACTACCCGAGGGTCTGACAGAGGAGATTCTGAATGAAAATACTATTTTTTATGCGGTCAATGGGGAGGGAGCAGGAGGGTATTACCGACGTACTTCGGACGGGGCGCTGGAGGAGTGGAGGACAGAGGCGCCGCCGGAAGTAAGGAAGCCGGAATATCATGTTCTTTTCCTGTCTGTGGGAATTTTGGCCGCTATATGCGCATCAGGGGGCATCGTCCTGTTTCTGATAAAGCATCCCGCTCAGAGGGATCCGCAAAAGGCGGGAGAAAAGCTTCGGGCTTTTATACATAGTAAAAAGCAGTATTTTTTTGTGATTCAAGAATTGACGGCAAGGGAAATAAAACGGAAATATGCCCGAAGCCGCTTGGGAATCGTATGGAGCGTGCTGAATCCGCTGCTGTTGATGGTAGTAATGACAATGGTATTTTCGTATATGTTCAAACGTTCCATAGAAAATTTTCCGCTGTATTATCTCACGGGCAGCCTTTTTTGGAACTTATTCAGTGAAGGGACAAATCATGCCATGTCCGCGCTTGTGGATAATAAGGCGCTGCTGATCAAAGCAAAGCTTCCCCGGCAGACCTTTGTCTTGTCGAGAATGTATACCTCTTTGGTGAATTTAGGTTTTTCCTGTGTCCCTTATGTTTTGATGCTGTTTGTCTTTCGGATCAAACCCTCGTGGACGATGCTTCTGTTTCCCTTGGATGTGTTTCTGACATTGGTATTTACCATGGGAGTGGGGTATCTGTTGTCTATTATGTATGTGTTTTTTGCGGACATTAAATATCTGTACGGGGTGTTTTTACGGATTTTACTTTATCTCACTGCAGTATTTTACCCGGTATCGTCACTGCCGGAGGCTTTGCAGACAGTGGTGGGATTTAATCCGGTCTATATGTCCATCTACATTGCGAGGGAATGTATGGTGTACGGCAGGGCGCCCCATTATACGGCTTGGCTGAAACTATCCTTGGCGGCATTGATCAGTTGTGCGGCGGGGTGGATTGTATTTAAGAGGAAACAGAATGATGTGATGCAAAGAATGTAAATGCGAAATACAACGGTGCAAAGAATGTGGATATAGTTGGAGTTACGGTAACGGTGGGAGTCATACTTATTGGACTTCTTGGGATTCTCATGGCAGCAATTTTAATATGTGATAAGAGTATGGACAGACGAAAAGCAAAAAAGAGAAAAAGAAGATATGGGAATAAGGCTCAGGGATACGATCACGGAAGGGAATCTGCTGAATATGGAAGAAAAAGCAGAAAACCGGAAGACGGCCGGTGGCTGTATCAAGATGTGGATTCGGATTACAATGAATATCCGGATTATGGCCGGGAGCTAAGTGCGGACGAATATTTAGACTATGATCAGGAACCGGGGGCGGACGAATATTTAGATTATGACCTGAGAGCGGAAGCGGACGAGATCTTGGAATATGTTCAGGAACCGGAAGCGGGCGAGATCTTGGAATATGTTCAGGAACCGGAAGCGGGCGAGATCTTGGAATATGTTCAGGAACCGGAAGCGGGCGAATTCTTGGAATATGTTCAGGAACCGGAAGCGGGCGAATTTCCGGAATATGACCAAGTCCCGAATTCGGTTGAAGACCCGGAGTATGCGGAAGTCCCGAATTCGGACGAAAGCCCGGAGTATACGGAAGTCCCGAATTCGGTTGAAGGCATGGACTATGAAGGAGAGGCCGTGTTCGATACCGCCCCAGAAGAGCCGGAAGAGCTTCCTATTATAAGAGTGGATCATGTGACAATGAAATATAAAGTAGCCACCAGCAGCACCTCCGGATTAAAGGATTTTCTGATACAGAAAATAAAAAAGCAGATTACCACAAGGGATCTGCTGGCTCTGGACGAGGTAAGCTTTGATGTGTATAAGGGAGAGATTGTCGGCATTATCGGAACAAACGGCTCCGGAAAGTCCACACTGCTTAAAATTGTCTCGGGAGCATTGAAACCCACCGGCGGAAAAGTGATTGTGGATCAGTCAAAGATTCAGCTGCTGACATTGGGGGCGGGATTTGATACGGAACTGTCGGCCAGAGAAAACGTGTATTTGAACGGTGCCATAATTGGGTATTCAAGAGAATTTATTGACGAGCATTACAATGAAATTGTGGAATTTGCCGAGCTGGACGGGTTTATGGACGAGAAGGTGAAAAACTTTTCCAGCGGCATGGTCAGCAGGCTTGGCTTTGCCATTGCCACGGCGGGAGATGCGGCGGAAATATTGATTTTGGATGAGGTTTTGAGTGTGGGAGACGAATTTTTCAGGAAGAAGAGTCTGGCCAGAATCAAAGAGATGATCCACGGCGGAAGTACCGTATTAATGGTATCTCACGGTATGGGAACGATTCTCTCCAACTGCACCAAGGCGGTCTGGATCGAAAAGGGCAGGCTGCAGATGGCAGGAGACACCAAGACGGTCTGTGAAGCATACAGAAAGCAATTCGGTTAAAAAGAGCAAAGGCTCAGAAGTGAGGGAGCGAAGGCGGAGGCGGAAACGGTTCCGGAACGGCTCCGCATGTTTCAGGATATGGTGAAGAGAGTTAAGAGAGTTTACAGAGCGGCGGAACCGGAGCAGATACGGAAACCGGCAATTATAATAGGAGAATCTACAGATGAGGGGAAGCGAAACACAGAATGTACTGCTATGCACAATCAATGACGGCGGAAATATCAGCCAGATACTGGCGACCTATGCTTTTTATGTGACCATTCGGGGGATGGGCTGTAATCCGGTAATCTATGAGGAAGGCGGAAGGCTGGACACTAAGATTTCCGAGTATATTCGGGCCAGATGCTGCATTTCCTCGGATATGCATGTACACAGCAGCGTAGAGGAATATTTGGACACTTTTGACATAATGCTGACCGGCGGGGAACGGAAATGGGAATGCCGAGGAGACGAGACGCTGGATACCTGCTTCTTACATTTCGGGCGGGAGGATGCCGGAAGGATTGCCTATGCGCCAAGCTTCGGAGACGGCTGCGGGCTTCCCCTAGGGCCGAAGAACACGGCGGCATTTTTGCTGAAACGATTCGATAAAATCGGAGCTGCAGACATAGGCACCTTAAGCTTACTGGACACGGAATTCGGAATCTCCGCGGATGAGGTGTGCAGTCCCATATTGCTGATTGACCGATATCCGCATTTTGATATCGGAGAAATAGAAGGCTTATTTATCTTTGCGTTTTTCGAAAAATACGACGGCCGGAAACATGCGGCTGTGGAAATGGCCGAGAAGACGATAAAGTACCGCGTGGAAGACTATTCCATGGATTCCGCCAATGCTTTCCATAAATCGGTGGACGAATATCTCAATGCGGTGGAGAAAAGTTCTTTGATTATTACGGATTCTCCCGCCGTCACACAGTTGGCAATCGTTTATGAGAAGCCTTTTATCCTGATGATTTCCCGGAAAGAGAATGTATTCCACTTTCCGCTGCTGGCGAATCTGGGGCTGGAGGAAAGAATTATTTATGCGGAAGATGACATCCACGAGAAAAAGTATTTGTGCAGAAAACCCATTAAATACGGAGCCGTTTCCGCCAGACTGAGGGAATTGCGTCTAAGTTCCGCTCGTTGGCTTGAAGCTTGTCTGGCCGCAAAGGATCATTTGTGATGCCGGAGGGCATTTCTCATCCGGATTTGAGTCGCGGCAGAGCTGCGGCATGGGAGTTAGTGTGAAAAAGAGCATTTCACAATCCTGATTTGAGTGCCCGCCAAAGCGGACATATGGGAGTTAGTGTGAGAAGCTCTTCTAGCCGCTCACAGCAGAGGCTGTTTCGTGGAGAAATTCTAAGTCTCACACAGGAGAATGCCTGAAAAGCGGCATTCTCCGCATTGATTTGAGTCGCGGCAGAGCTGCAGATGGGAGTTAGCGTGATGGATAAATTGATGAAATTACAGAATATTCTATTTCCGAAGGAGGATTTGACAGAGCATTGGTGGCTGTTTTACAGGGGAGACAAGCTTTCCCATGAGACTATGGAATCGGCATATTCCCTGAGAAAAAACGAACATTCGGAATTTTTTACATATTTTAATGCTTTTTCGCTGGAAAAATGGAAGAAATATACGCAAATCAGAAATGCATACCTGCGGCTGTCCATAAAAGGAAAGGTGGGCATTCAGCTGTTTGGGCACTATATGGCAAATAATATTGTCAATAAAGAAATTATCTCGGAAAACTATTTTGAAGCGGACGGCAGAGAGACCGTTATGATTCCGATTCCCATGAATGTGAAGAGCCAAGTGGTTTCTTTTCAGCTCTTTGCCTTTGACGACCTGTACGTATACGAGGGCAGTTACATAGCGGATGTGGAAACCGGACTGCTGAACGAGGTGGATATTTCTCTTGTGACGGTTACTTTCCGGAAGGAAGATTTTATTACCAGAAATCTGACTCTTCTGGAAAACGAAATCATTTATACGGACGAAGAGGTGGCAGACCATATTTTTGTCAAAGTGATTGACAACGGCAGAACCTTGAACGCGGAGGACTGGAACAGCAACCACATCCGTATTTACCCCAATCCCAACACAGGCGGCTCCGGAGGCTACACAAGGGGGATGATAGAGACTCTCCGGGATGAGAATTTCCATGCCACCCATGCGCTGCTGATGGATGATGACGTGAAAATCCTTCCGGAGAGTATTATCAGAACCTTTCACCTGCTGCGCTGTCTGAAACCGGAGTACAAAGACCATTTCGTCAGCGGCGCCATGCTCTATTACGAGAGGATGCATATTCAGCATGAGGATGTGGGCTTTGTCAGCAAGGAGGGCACATTCGGGGCGAGGAAGCCGGTCATGGAGATGCATTTGGCCGATTCCGTCGTGCGGAACGAGAAAATTTACGAAGATCAGCCCAATAATTATGCAGGCTGGTGGTACTGCTGCATCCCCCGTACAAAGCTGAGCTTGGACAGGCTGGCGCTTCCCCTTTTCATCCGGGGAGATGACGTGGAGTTTTCCATTGCCAATCAAGCCAAGTTCCTGACCATGAACGGCATTTGTATCTGGCACATGGGCTTTGCGGTGAAGTTTAACATGCCCATGGAATTCTATCAGGTGCATAGAAACAGTCTGATTATTCAGGCGGCCAGCGGCGTGACGCCGGAGGTGGATTATGCCGCAAGAATTTCGGACCGCTTTTTCGTTGAGCTGAACCGATTTAATTATACCGGATGCGATATGCTTCTTGACGCCATAGAGGATTATCTGAAAGGGCCGGAGTTTCTGACCAGCCCTGTGGGCGAGGAGCTGATGAAGAAACAGGCTTCGCGCGTAAGAAAATTATCCGATGTGAGGCAGATCGCCCCGGAGATTAAAATCAAATATCACAAAATCTATAAGCGGGACGGAAAGCTCAAGGGCTTCAAAAGGTTGTGGTATCGGATAACGTATAACGGCCATCTCCTTCCCACTTTTCTGTTAAAGGATAAGCCTGCCGTCATTGCATATGATTGGTTTGACGCGCCGGAGAAGCAATATATGAGGGAGGCTGTTCTGGCCGTCAATCCCTATGATGAGACGGGAATCCTCCGGTATCGGTCGAGAAAGGAATTCCTGAGACTGATCAGGAGGCACGGGTCGCTGATGCGGCAGTACAGGAGAAATAAGGACAGCGTAAAGAAACGATACGAGGATGCAAAACAGAAACTCACCGGATTGGAATTTTGGCAGGAATATCTAGGGCTGCCGGAAACGGAAAACAGGGGGTAAAGTATATGGAATTACAACAAGAAGTCAGTCAGGACTTTGCAAGGTGCAAAATGCTGGTAACATTACTCCGCGATTACGGAATCAAACATGTGGTTTTGTCTGCAGGGAGCAGAAACCTGAATTTAGTAAGATTATTTGAAGCCAACCGCTGTTTCAGAACCTACAGCGTAATTGATGAAAGAAGTGCGGGCTTTTACGCATTGGGGATAGCGTTAAAACTGCGGAAGCCCGTGGCTATATGCTGTACATCGGGCACCGCCGCGTCCAACTACTTGTCTCCGGTCACGGAAGCTTTTTACCAGCAGGTGCCGCTGGTGGTAATCACGGCGGATCGATATCCCTGTCTGCTGGGACAGAATGAGGATCAGACCATTCCGCAGGTAAATATGTTCGAAAAGGTTTGTAAGAGGAGCGTTACCTTACCTGTCAATTCAGGGCATCTGGGAGACTGGGAAGCCCGACGGCTGATTTGTGACGCATTGCTGGAAATGAGTCATCACGGCAAGGGACCGGTTCACATTAACGTGCCCATAGCCAGCATCGAACGGGAAAAGCCGAATCCGGAGGTTCTAAAGCTTGACCGGTATTTCCGGAAGATCGAGCGCATCACCCTGTCCGATTCCAAAGAGATATGGGATTCTAAAGTCAAACGCCTTTCCGGTATGAAAAGGATCATGATTCTTTACGGGCAGGATCATCCTCTTGCACAAGAGGAGCAGGAATCCGTGGAAGCCTTTGCGAGGAAGTTCCACTGTGTCATCATTACGGATCATTTATCCAATTTCCGTTGTGACCGTTCCGTGCTGTCGCTGTCTGTCTTGCGGGGGATGGATCAAGACACTTTTGACCGGGATCTGGCGCCGGATGTGGTTATCACTGTCGGCGGCAGGAGAATGTTAAATGATCCTTCGCTTCCGAAGCTGAGGGCGCAGAAGCGCGCCATGGGCCACTGGCGTATTTCCGAGGACGGGGAAATCCGGGATACCTACCGGAAAATGTCCCGGGTCTTTGAATGCTCCGCCAAGTATTTTTTTGATTATTTTACGAAGAGCGATATACTCTGCGATAACGATGACGATTATCTGCAGCATTGGAAGGAAGCCGAGAAGCAGTATGTTACACCGGAGACGGATCACTATTCCCAGCTGTATGTGGTAGAGCAGACGGTGAAAAATCTGCCCGACAATTCCTGTGTCCACTATGGCATAGGCAATACCATTATGTTTGCAAACCGGTTTCCCGCCAATCCCACGGTGGAGGTCTTCTGCAATATGGGGACAAACGGTATTGACGGCTCCGCTTCCACTTTTATGGGACATGCTGTGGTCAGCAATCATTTATGCTTTCTGATCTTAAGCGATTTAAGCTTTTTCTATGATATGAATTCGGTGTGGAGTAAGCCTATGCGGGGGAACATCCGGATTATGATGTGTAATAATTCGGGGACGGATTTGTTGAGACATTTGGCGTCGCCTTCCATTACACATATCCATAAAGCGGCAGCAAGTGACTGGGTGAAATCTTTAGGATTTACGTACCTTAGTTCTGCTAATAAAGAAGAATTTGACCGGAATCTGGAGCGTTTCCTGTCGGAGGAAGATACACCTATGTTTTTTGAAGCGTTTACCGGGACAAGCAGATAGCGGGAGGGGATATGGACGGATATAGAGTATGGTTTGCTGAAAAGGGGAAAGCAGTATTACAGCCGTTTTCGGTGAGGGAGCCGAAATCCGATGAAGTGCAGGTGAAAGTGGATTTTACGCTGATCTCCGCGGGGACGGAAAAGGCGTATTTGTCAGGCGCAAACAATACGGCACATAAGTTTCCTACCTGTCCGGGCTACTCCGGAGTGGGTACGGTTGTGAAAACCGGAGACAATGTAAAAGGGCTGGAAGCAGGCAGCAGAGTTTTTGTGGCATGGGGGGGGCATGGGAGCTATAACATTGTCCATAAAAAGAATTGCTTTTTAATACCTGACTCGGTATCCTCCGAAGAAGCAGTGTTTACACGGCTTGCCGGATTCCCTCTTCTGGCGCTGCGGCGGTCCGGAATAGAGATGGGGGAATCCGTGGTTGTGGTGGGGCTGGGGATGCTGGGGTTATTTGCCGTGCAGCTGGCAAGTTTGTACGCGGTTCCTCTGATTGCGGTGGGAAACCGGGAGATCCGGAGACAGAAGGCGCTGGATTTCGGGGCGGACTATTGCTTTGCGCCGGATACTCCTGATTTGACCCAAAAGATCCAAGACATATGTGAAGAGAAAAACGGTATACGCGGAGGGAATGTCATTATCGAAACATCGGGACAGATTGACGCCCTGAACAGCTGCTTAACCTATACCGCCAAATACGGGAGGGTCATGCTGAACGGTTGTAACCGGGTGACGGACCAGCCCATAGATTTGTACCGGTACATTCATTTGAAGGGTGTGGAGTTAATCGGCGCCCATGACGGAACCAGACTTCCCTATAACTCCGCGCCGAGACGCTGGACTGCCAGACGGGATTATATTACGGTATTACGGTTTATGGAAAGCGGCCGCCTGAATGCAAGGGATATGCTTAACGAAATTGTCAGCCCAAGGGAAATCCCGGACGTATATAACAGGCTGCTGTACGATAAAGAGTTTCCTCTGGGGGTGATTTTTGACTGGAGGGAATTCCACCAAGGCTGATAAGGAGAAATCGGATGGAAAATGAAAATGTAAAGAACCGGGCAGAACATTATGATGTGGGAGTCTTCGGGGTGTGGAGCGGATGTAATTACGGAAGCATTGCCACTTATTATGCGTTAAATCGTATTCTTACGTCCATGGGTAAAACAGTGCTGATGATCGACAAGCCCATTCTAATGGAAGATGATGTGGAGATAAAGGAGAACCATTCCCGCAGATTCGGAAGGGAACATTATAACATAAGCAGGCGGTATCGGTTAAACGAAATGTACCGGTTGAATCAAGTCTGCGATACCTTTCTGATCGGGTCGGATCAAGTGTGGAATTACGGAATCAGCAAGAACTTCGGGAAAGCTTTTTACCTTGATTTCGCGGGAGCGGATAAAAAGAAAATAGCCTATGCCATATCCTTCGGGCATGAGATAGATTTTGCGCCGCCGGACGAGCGGGAAGTGATTGCGGATTATATGCGGTACTTTGACGGAATCGGGACAAGGGAGGAGGACGGCGTAAAGATCTGCAGGGACTGTTACGGAATCAAGGCGGAGCAGGTACTTGATCCGGTATTTCTTGCGGATCCCCAAATCTATGACGAATTGGCCGAAAAATCATCCCACAGGGAAGAGGAACCCTTCATTGTCTCCTATATCTTGGATCCTTCGCCGGAAAAGACGGAAGCCATCCTGCATCTCCGGAAACAGTTCGGCGGGATAAAGGCGGTGAACCTCTTGGACGGGCTTCCGTGGCTTTTCGAAAAGAATAAAAAGCTCACCAATCTCCCCGATTGTATTGAGAATCTTCAGGTGGAGGACTGGCTGTATTATTTGAAAAACGCCCGGTTTGTGCTGACGGATTCCTGCCATGGGGCTTCTTTTGCGTTGATTTTCAAAAGGAATTTTATCGCCATAACCAATAAGGGGAGGGGGATATCCAGATTTAACTCTCTTTCCCGGCTCTTCCGGTTTGAGAATCATATGACATCCGACCCCAAGGACGTAATCACCAATCCCCGTCTGCTGGATCCCATTGATTATGGGCTTATAGCGGATATAATGGAGGCCCAGAGGAGGAGATGTTATCAATGGCTGTATGACGCCGTCAATCTCCCCAAAAAGAGCGAGAAAGAGTTGACAGAGAAGAACCAAATCGGAAAGGTAAACCCCATAAACAAGCGGGCCATGAAGAAACCGGCGAGCTGTGCGGATGCCGAGAATACGGTTCTGAAAACGGTGGGAGAGGGAAAATGTTCCGGATGCGGAGCCTGCGAAGCCATATGTCCCAGAGGTGCAATCAAGCTGCGGAACGATGAGGAAGGCTTCTTAGTGCCCGTCATCAACCGGAATCAGTGCATTAACTGCGGCATCTGCCTGAAAAAGTGCACTTCCTGCCATCCGGAGTACAAGAACAATGCCGATCCCAAGTGCTTTGCCATGATGGCCGATGACGAGACAAGGGCAGTCAGTTCGTCGGGAGGCATGTTCTCCGTGGCGGCAGAGCGGATTTTAGAGTGGGGGGGGGTAGTCTGCGGAGCGGCATACAGGGAAGATTACAGCGTTGAGCATATCATCATAGAGGACAAGAAAGAGTTAGGGCGCTTGCGCGGTTCAAAGTATATGCAGAGCTATGCCGGCGGGATTTTTCCGGATATCAAAAAATATCTGCAGGAGGGAAGAACCGTTCTGTTCACGGGGATGCCCTGTCAGGTAGCCGGTTTGTACTCCTATCTGGGGAAGGACTATGAGACCTTATACACCATCGACCTGTTGTGCCATGGAATTACGTCTTCCAAGGTATTTGAGAAATATCACAGGGACGTTTTGGGCGGAAAGGAATTGAGCCGGCTGGAGTTTAAGGAAAAGGAGCCGTGGGGGTGGCACGCGGGGGTAAACGCTTATTTTACTGACGGGACAAAGTACTCCAAGCCCTTGGAGACGGATCCCTACTTCATCGCCTATCTGAAATCCATTGCCAAGAATACGGCCTGCGGCAACTGCGTGTCTAACAGGCTGCCCCGTCAGGGGGATTTGACCATAGGGGATTTCTGGGGAATTGCCAAATATGACGAGGAACTCTACGACAAACGGGGAACTTCTGTAGTCTTGGTGAATAACCAAAAGGCGGAAGCCTTTTTTGAAGCCTTAAAACCTGCCATGAAACGGGTAAAAGAGGAGCCCTTGGAGGCGGCAGTTAAGGGAAACCGGATTATTCAGGCGCCCTACCGCCTTCACAAGAACCGAAGCCAATTCTTCCGGCATTTTGACGAGCTTGATTTTACTTCTCTGACCATGGGATGTTACCGGAATGAATTGTACAAGTATCGGAAAAAGGAGCTGCTGAAATTACTGCCGGAGCATCTCCACGAGTATTATTATCTGGCTCGGACGGCAGCCGAGAAGGCAAGGGGCAGGAAAATCGTATTGTGGATGCGGTCAGGAGAGTTCGAGAAGGTATTAAAGGACTGCTTCGGGATGGACATTGCCTTTTCCGTTGCCAAGAATCCTTCCTTTGTGAACGGGAAAACGGTGCGCCGCATATCCGAGATTCAGAGACGAAGCGGAGAATTTTATATAGCGGCTTTAGATCCCAAGGATCACGGAGATACATACAAGCTTCTGAATGCTTACGGCTACAGTGAGATAGAAGACTTTATCTGCAGATATCCCAGACCCATTGTCTTAGAGAAGTATGATTGCGCCTCCGGCGCCTATACCGATGCATGGGGAAATACCATTGAAGGGTATGGGGGAAGGCTTGGAAAGGTAGTTTTCAGAGGCGGAAACAATCATATTATCATAGGGGACAAAGTCACGGGCACAGAGAATCTCACCTTTGATTTGTCTGCAAATGCGGCAATCGAAATAAGGGAAGGAAACAAATTTACTGCGGAAAACCGTTTTGTCACAAGGGGATATAACGGCAGAACGGAAATTTTAATCCAAAAGGGCTGCCGGTTTACGGATGCGTTGTTCAGACTTTACAACAGTGAACATACTTCCTCCGTTTTGATCCATGAAAACTGTACCTTTGAATCGGATCTGGAGCTTCATGCCAATTCCGGGAAAAAGATTGTAATCGGAAGGGACTGTATGTTTTCCCATGACGTGGATCTCTGGGCGGGGGACGGGCATTCTATTTTCGATACTGCCACAGGCGAGAATGTAAATTCCATATATGAAAAGCAGCCCTCGCATAAAAATGAAATTGTCATCGGAGAACACGTATGGGTATCTAAAGGCGCCTTTATTATGCATGGGACGGCGGTGGGAACCGGCAGCATTATCGGGGCGAAAAGCGTGGTGAAGGGACAATTCCCCAACAATTGTACCATCGGCGGGAATCCGGCAAAGCTGCTCCGCACCAATACCGCATGGAGCCGGGAAATGGTGACGGAGGATATAGGGACATGCGGGAGGGAGGAATATTATGCGCTGACGGAAGGCGGAGACTTACAGGATACTCTGTCAGGGAGAAGAGCCTTGGCAGAAGCGGATGCTTTGCCGGGGAGGAGAGCCTTGGCAGAAGCGGATACTCTGCCGGGGAGAAGAGCCTTGGCAGAAGCGGATGCTCTGCCGGGTGGAAGAACCTTGACAGAAGGGGCTGTTTTGCCGGTGGGTACGGCAAGGAGGCGTGTCTTAATCTTAGGCGGGACGGGACGCATGTCTTCCGAACTTACCAGATTATGCATTGCCAACGGGGATGATGTTACGATTTCGGTGCGGGGCAGACATAAAATTAAGGACGACCTTGCCTCCGTAAAGAAAATCATATTGGACCGAAATGATACGGCGGCAACGAAAGCTATCTTGGGCGGGCAGTTTTTCGATGTGGTGTTTGACTGTTCCGGCTATCTGCCCGGAACTGTGGATGCTGTTTTATCTTGTATCAAGATTAACCGGTATATATTTGTTTCATCATTTACGGTATATGCTCATTATCATAATGGAAGAAAACTTACTGAGGAAGAGATGCCCGTGTTTCAGGATCGATGCGAGACGGACATTAAAACAGGTGACAAGTCATGGTATGCCCGGGGAAAGTATAACTCTGAGATTTTAATTGCAAAAAAATATCCCTATATAAATTATGCCATTGTGCGGATACCCTTTGTCATGTCAACCGATGACGACTTTGGGGATAAAGCTTCCAGCCGGATTTTACAATATGTGTCTGCCGTAATGAAGGGAGAACCTGTCTGCAGCAGCAGGCTCGAATGCCTCTATAATTTCGTGGAAAATAAGGATGAAGCCCGTTTCCTCTATTTCCTGTCGGAGAGTACGTTTAAAGGCGTGGTGAATTTTGCATCTCAGGGAGAGATTGCGATGAGTGACGTGATTCGATATGTGGAGAATAAGACGGGGAGTAAGGCCGTCATCGAAGAGAATGGCAGGAAGCTTCCTTTTTCCGGCTTCCCGGAGACTACCATGGATCTGGGAAAATGCCTGTCTATGTCGTACTGCCCCATGAAATTGGAGGATTGGATATATCAAAAGATAGATAAATACATTGCTTATTGCAGAAATAGAGAGAGGCAGAACTTCCAAACCCGAATGATTTCGGGGGGGTAGCGCCGGAACCGGAAATGCCCCTGTCATAAGCTCTTCACCGGCGTAGATACGGTATGGAAGTCGGAAACCGCAGGTGGATAAAGGTCAATGAAAAAAGGATTTATAATAAAATGATGGTGACGGATGAAGGAAAAGGGGTAACAAAGGAATGAATACAAAGAAATCTGTGAGCCTATTGGGATGCTGTGTGGTGAGGGATACCTTCGGGGTGCATGAGGAGGAAGGGGGATATATCATAAATCCGTATGTTCAGATACCCAATCCCGTATCGTTGGTTACTAAATCCCCCCTCTATGATGTAAATGCGGAAATAGATGATGAAATTTTCGAAGGGAAGAGGGCTTTTATCAAAAAGTGCCAGATATTGGAGCTGAGGAAACAAGTGTTCCAATACATGTGGGGGGGGGTAACCTCTGATTACTTTCTGCTTGACTGCGGTGAGTTCCGGAAAAATATATTGTATTTTCCGGAGACGGACGGATGGTTTACGGAAGGGCACAAAGACCTTTTGGAAAAGTATATCGAGAGAGGGCTGGTTCCTGAAAAGTATGAGGTGATACGTCCGCTGGAGATGGACAGGACAGAGCTGTATTCCTATTTAAGAAAGTTTTGTGATGAGCTGCTGCACCGGTTTGACAGGGAACATATCATTCTGCTGGAAACAAAGTTTGTGGAATTTCATACGGACGGAAAATGCATTCAGGCATTCCGAATGGGGCATGAGGGGATAGAGAAGAACAATATTCAGCTCAAATTGTGCTATGATTACGTCAAATCGTACTTGCACGGATGTCATATTGTAGAATTTCCAAAAGGGGTAATGGCAGATACAAACCATAAATGGTTAAAGCATTACATGCATTATGTTCCGGAGTATTATGACTACTCTTTAAAAGCGGTTGACATTATTACGCAGAACGCCGGCGGCAGGCCGGATGAGGAGAAGAGTCTGGAAGTCTTAAAACATACCTATGAAAAACTATTTCAAGAGAAACATGACGTGGTTTTGAGGAGTACTTTGGATCTGCAGAAGAAGAAAAATATGGCCGCAGATAAAATGTTAAAGTATGAACAATTTTTCAAGAAGATATTGCTGGAAGACGGCAGGGAAAAAATCAAGGAAGTTTTGGAAGAGAGGGGAGTCCGCACCTGCGCTTTTTACGGGAAGACCCGGATAACGGAAGTGTTTTTGGCATGGTTCAGGAGCTGGGGGATTGGGGTGGAATATGTGGTGGAAAATTATTCCAAGGTGTCTGTTTGGATGGATATTCCGCTGATAAAGCGTACTGATGAAAATCTGCTCAACTGTACCAATATGATCATCTGTGATATCCGATATGAGGCCATAAAAGATAAACTTGTAAAATGGGGGTTTACCGGAACCATATTTAATTATAATGAATTCATTTGACGAAGCGGTCATACCTCTTAAATCGGTTTTCCTTTCACTATCGGTCATTATCGGGAAACTCTCTTCAGACACTGTGTTTGACGCATCCGTCTATATCTGTCCGGCGGCATCATCCGAAAGTCTTAACAAGGAATGGTTTAAAGCAGATATTCCGCATATTTTTTCGGCCGGAACACTATAAAACGATGCACCGGCAGATACGGGAAAGAAAACAGAATAGGACTGATATTAAGAGGAGATATAGAATGGAAGAACGAAAGATATCGCTGAATATATTGGGGTGTTGTGTGCTGAGGGACACTTTCGGTATGCATCCGGATGACGGAGGATATGTGGTGAACCGGTATGTCCAGATTCCCAGCCCCATATCATTGGTCACTGCCTCCCCTCTTTTGCGGAAGGATGCCGAGATAGAGGATACTGTTTTTGAGGGGAAATCCGGGTTTGTGAAAAGATGCCAGCTTTTGGAGCTGAGAAAGCAGGTATTTGACTATTTGGGGGGGGCATCTTCGGATTATCTGATAATAGATTGCGCCGAAGCCAGAAAAAATGTGCTTTATTTTCCCGGTACGGGAGGGTGGTTTACGGAAAGCCACAAAGACTTATTGGCAAGATTTATAGAAAACGGTCTGCTGCCTGAACTGTATGAGTTGATTGATATTTTGGAGATGGAGAGGGAGACGCTGTATGCCTGTTTGAGGGATTTCTGTGACCGGTTATTGGCGCAGTATGACAAAAAACATATTATTTTGTTTGAAATTAAAGCCGTGAAATTTCACAGTGACGGCAGGCTGTTTCAAGTATTCGGAGGGAAAAACAAAATCGCGGAGCAGTATAATGCCCGGATGAAGCTGTGCTTTGACTATGTAAAAACGTATCTGGAAGGATGCCATATCGTGGAATTTCCCCACAATGTTGTGGGCGATACCCATCATAAATGGGGAAGGGCTTTGCTGCATTATGTTCCGGAATATTATGACTACGCGCAGGAGGCGGTGGATATTATTACGAAACGTGCCGGCTCTTTGGAGGAAGAACAGGAAGAGCTTACTCGGCTGAAGCATGATTACGAGACTGCTCTCCGCAAAAAATACGGGGATATTTTACAGGCTTCTATGGAGCAGACAGAGCTGGAAAAGCGCAGCGGAGAAAAAATTTTAAAATATGAACGGTATTTTAAGAAGCTGCTCATCGAGGACGGCAAGGAGAAAATACGGGCATACTTGGAGGAATTGGGAATCCGTTCCTGTGCATTTTACGGCAGGACACAGATTACCTATGTATTCCTTCCATGGTTTAGAAGCTGGGGGATCCACATTGAATATGTGGTGGAAAATTATTCGGTAAAGTCGGTCTGGGAGGGCATCCCTTTTATAAAGAGGAGCGATTCCAAGCTGTTGGACAGCAGAAATATGATTATCTGTGATATCAACTATGAAGCGATAAAGAGGCGGCTTGCCGCTCTCGGATACACCGGAACCGTTTTAAGCTATAATGATCTGATTTCCCCGCGTGGAGATGCTTTTTCAAACACACCCTAACGTTCTTTTAAAGTTTTGCCCTGTTGGATTTGATTGTACCGTTATCGGCAGTATGACGGGAAGTTGGATAAAAATGCGTATTCAACTATTGACTCTTGGCAGCGGAATAAATTCCACGGAATAGATTCCCTTGTATGAATGTGCTCCGCAGCACGTAGATGGGATGGAAATGTATAAAGAAGATACCCCTTTTATAACGATTATTGTTCCGGCATACAATGTGGAGCGGTATGTGGAACAGTGCTTGGACAGTCTGGCCGGACAGACTTCCCGGAATTTTAAAGTAGTCCTTGTAAACGACGGATCCACGGACCGGACAGAGGAAATTTGTAAAAAATATGTTTCCGGTTTTCGGAATATTTTTACCTATGTACGTCAGGAAAACAAGGGGTTGGGTGCGGCAAGGAATACAGGTCTCTCCATGGTGAAAACGCCCTATGTCTGTTTCCTCGACAGTGACGACTGGCAGGATATCCGTTTTGTGGAGAAGCTGGAGGTATTTATTGACCGGCTGGACTTTGCGCCCGACATGGTTTTTACATTGCCCTTCTGCTATAACGAAGCATCCCGTCTCGTAGAGTATTGGATGGATAAACCCTTGTATGATGAGATATTTGCGGCGGAGCGGGGCGGCAGTCCTCTGTCTCTGGATGCCCGAACGTGTCCGGAGCTGTATTTGCTGGAAGTAAATGCAAACCGGAAAGTTTATCGGACGGATTTTCTCCGGGAGAACCGGTTTGCTTTTCCCGAAGGCGTTAAGTGGGAGGATATCAGACCCCATGTCCAGCTGGTGCATTTGGCCAAAAGCTGTGTGGCGCTGCCCGCCACGGGCTTTCTATACCGTAAGAATAATTCCGGACAGATTACCGCGGAGACGGGGGCGGGGAGACTGGACATACTGTCCGTGTTTGAGGATGTATTGGGGCAGGTGGCCGGAGGCGGGTATACGGAGAAAGAGTGTTCCGCCGTTATGAATCTGATCTGTAATTATACGTTGTGGATGTTGGAAATGACCAACATGGATTACATACAACCGCTGCTGGAAGGGCTGCACAGGGTATATGCGGATATTCCCGGCAGTATGACGGCCGCTTTTTTGGCGGATACGTCCTTGCAGCCGGAGGAAAAGAATAAGCGGCTGGGATTAACGGAATGTCTCAGGGGAGACGGGTGGCGTGGACTGGCCGATTACGAAGGCCGGCAGAACTTATACCGGTATTGGTTCGAAAACGGCGGGAAAAAGAAAAATCTCATCGGCGGCGGAATCCAGTGCATCAAGGACAGCGGGCTGAAGTACACCATAAAGCTCCTGTTCCGCAAAATTTTATACCGGATGCTGCCCGGAAGCATTTTGCGTTGCCGGAAATAGGCAAAAGAAAAATGCAAAAGAAAAATGCTTCCGTATCGGGGGGCGTTGGAGTGGAGGGACGGAACTGGAATATGGAAGAATTAGAGTTGTTTTTGGCGTGTCATCATGGGATACGGAAAGCCGCCTTTTTGGTGGGTGACTGCGGCCCGGAAAGAATAGAAGAAATATTTCAATATACGGATTTAGAGCAGTGCTGCATTATATGCCCATGGCCTTCCGGAGATATCGGGATTCTGGAGGAAAGACTGAGGAACGATGCCGCAAGGGGGCTGTTTCATGCACCCCGCAGCCTGACATGCGTGCCCTATTATCAATTTGAAGGCATGGAAGGAACATGGGCGCTATGCCCCATAAGATGCGGCGGGGAGGATATTCTGCCCTTGCTGAAATACCATCCGGCATACTTGTCCGGTTCCGTGGAAGAAGGGGCGGTGAGCGCGTTCCGTCTCTGGGAGGAATGCAGGACTTTCTGCCGGAATGTGGGGCTTAAGACGTGGCGGCAGGGCAAAGCCCCCCTTTTCCTTGATTGGGAAAAGAAGGGGGGAGAGGAGAAGGAGCTCAGTGTCATTCTTCCCGTCTACAATGTTGCCCCTTATATAGAAAAGTGTTTAAAAACCGTTACGGAATGGAAAGCGGATTATGTGGAATTCATTTTTGTCAGCGACGGCTCCAAGGATCAGTCCGCGGCCATTGTCAAGAGATGGATGAAGCAGGATTCCCGTATCCGGTTGATCGAAAAGGAGAACGGAGGATGCGCATCGGCCAGACAGGCAGGCTTGGAGTATGCGTCCGGACGCTATATCGGCTTTGTGGATCCGGATGATTTTATTGACGGAAATATGTACCGGAAGCTGCTGAAAGCCGCCATGTGCGGCAGCTTTGACATCAGTCTGTGCGGATATAACGAATATTATGAGAATTCCGGAACAGTAAAGCCGGCGGAGGATTCTCTGTGGTATCCCTATCTGGACGGCTGCTATGACAGCGACAAGATTAAGGAACTGATTACATATTGCAGAGTGGCTATCTGGAGGGGAATCTATCGAAGAAAATTTCTGGAGGAAAATGACATCAATTTCCATACGGACATTCGACGATTTGACGATCTCCCGTTCAAGGTCGAGACATTTGCGCAGGCAAAATCAGTGGTTATGATTCCCGAATATTTGTATTACTACCGGCTGGAAAGAGAAGGGCAGGATGTTGCCGCCGATGATGAGCGTCTGTATGTCCATTTTGATATTTTCCGGCATTTGAACCGTTCTGTGGGAGGGATGAGAAACCAGAAGCTCACGGACCATCTGCAGATGTGCAAAATTCAGACACACCGTTACGCCCTCTCCAAGATAAAGGAGGAGTACAGGGAGGAATATTTGAAGCGAACCAGAGAAGATTTAAATTCTCTCTGTGATTTCCGGCGGACTTATAAGGCGGCAAATATGATTTTGGGCAGCGGCATAGCGGAGGAATACAGGAAGATTATGACGGGATGACGGAAGGGAAGCCTGAAAAGAACAGGATAGGATTTTAGGAAACGGAAAGAGATATCAAAGCAGGCATTGCAGGTAATTGAAAACAGTTAGAGATAATACGGGAAGAATCGGATGAATAAAGTATGCATTGCAGTGAATATATGTACTTACAAGCGTGAAAAGTATATAAGGCGGATATTGGGATGCTTTCAAAGGTCGCTTTTTTTTGACGGAGAAGAGCGGACGGATTATTTAGGTGCATTGTATATCTATGTGATTGATAACGCGTGCGAGCTTCCGGAAACGGAATCGGAGCACATTAAGCTGAAGCATAATCCTCAAGGCAATACGGGCGGATCCGGCGGCTACCAGTACGGAATTGAGCTGATCCGCTCATCGGCATTGCCGTTTACGCATGTCGTATTTATGGATGATGACGTGGAATTCGAGATTTCCTGTTTTTACAAGCTTTTTGATTTTCTGAGCCGTGTGGACGGGGAAAACGCCCGCAGGCCGGTGGCCGGAAGAATGTTCCGGCTGGACAACCGCAGGATCCAATCCACTGCGGGGGAAGTGTGGAATTCCGGTAAAATCGTACATATCGGCCAGAACAAAACAGCGGAAGAGGTAGAAGGGGAAGAGGAGGTAAACTACGCTTCGGGTGCCGAATACGGCGGCTGGTGGTTCTGCTGTTTTCCCTATGATTTTGTTAAGGAAAATGATATTATGCCCTTTTTTATCCATTGTGATGATGTGGAATACGGGCTGAGATGCGGCCGTTCTCCCGTCATTATTAAGGGGGTTCAAGTCTGGCACGAAACTTTTGAATATAGACAGACTCCTATTATATGTTATTATGATACGAGGAACACATTGTTTGTAAACGAGAAATTCCGTCTGAATGATAATGCGTCCAATGTGCTCTCAGACTGGAAAAGCAGGATATCCTTTTACCATTCGAGGGGGAAATGGGATTATGAATATTATGCCATAAAAGGGATGGGAGACTATCTGAAAGGAGTAGGATGGCTTACGAAAATCCATCCGGGAAAGTACCATAAGAAGCTGCAAAATGCAAAAATCAGCCGATATAAAAATGCGATTATGTGGAGAACCGTAGAATGCCGTTTTAAAAAGAAATATAAATTGTAGCGGCATTGATACGAACCACGGGGATATCGGCTCCATCCTGACGGAACGCATGGGCAATTGAGTAAGACGGCATATAAAAATGGGAGAGTATAAAATGAGATATGATTATTTGGTTGTGGGTGCGGGATTATACGGCGCGGTGTTTGCCCGTGAGGCAAAGGAGGCCGGGAAAAAGGTTCTGGTCATTGATAAGAGGCCGCATATAGCAGGAAATGTTTATTCGGAGAAGATAGAGGGGATAAATGTCCACAAATATGGCGCCCATATTTTTCACACGAATAATACCAAGGTATGGGAATATGTAAATCGGTTTGCCGCGTTCAACCGATTTACAAATTCACCCATCGCCAACTATAAGGGGGAGATATATTCCCTTCCCTTTAACATGTATACTTTTAACAAAATGTGGGGCGTAGTGACGCCTGAGGAAGCAAAAGCCAAGATTGAGGAGCAAAAGAGGGCGGCAGGAATCGAAGAACCGCGGAATCTGGAAGAACAGGCCATTTCTCTGGCAGGAAAAGACATTTATGAAAAGTTAATAAAAGGATACACGGAAAAACAATGGGGAAGACCTTGCAGCCTGCTGCCGGCCTTTATTATCAAGAGGCTTCCGGTCAGGCTGACCTATGACAATAATTATTTCAATGCACTTTACCAAGGGATTCCTGTGGGAGGGTACACTTCCATGGTGGAAAAAATGCTGGAAGGAACGGAAGTGCGGTTGGAAACGGATTATCTGGAGCAGAAGGCAGGGCTGGATGCGATGGCGGACAAAGTAATCTATACGGGTTCTATTGACGCATATTTTAATTATGCATTGGGAGCTTTGGAATACCGCTCGGTACGGTTTGAGACGGAAATCTTAGATCTGCCGAATTTTCAGGGGAATGCGGCGGTAAACTACACAGATGCGGATACGCCGTGGACGCGGATCATTGAGCATAAATGGTTTGAATTCGGTAAAGATTCGGACGGGAAAGAGATTTCCAAAACGGTAATCAGCCGTGAATACAGTTCCGAGTGGAAGCCGGGAGCCGACCCCTATTATCCCGTCAATGATATCAAAAACAGCAAGCTCTATCAAGATTACAAGATTTTGGCAGAAAAGGAAGAAAACGTCATTTTCGGCGGCCGTTTGGGAGAGTATAAGTACTACGATATGGATGCCGTAGTGGAAAGCGCTTTGGAGACGGCGGGAAAGGAATTCCGGGTTTAAGCAAAAAACCACCGCGCTGATTTCTCAGCGCGGCAGCCTTTTTTATGAGCAGGTCTTTTCCCTGCTCGATTCAGCTCTTTCGGGGAGCCTTATTTCATCTGCTCTTCCTGCTTCTTGATCATACGACGAACCATCTCGCCGCCGATAGATCCTGCTTCACGGGAAGTCAGATCACCGTTGTAACCTTCCTTCAGGTTTACACCAAGCTCGGAAGCTACCTCAGTCTTAAAACGATCCATAGCTGCCTTTGCTTCAGGTACTTCTACTCTATTACTTCTGTTACCGGACATTTCATTCACCTCCATACGTTTTTATTACCTTCTCTATTTTCAAGATAAGTGCTGCTATCACTTATCCTGAAAATTTTTCAGTCAAGTAATTGCTGCGACTTATCTTGGTCTTATTATCTGCCCTTCTCGGAAAAATATTATGGAAGTTTTTGGATTATTTATGGGTGTACACGCTGTTTTTCAATTTCTGTGCATTTAATGCATGGAGCAGAGTTACTGTTCTTTTTTCCGCCACGGGTTGCAATGGGAAGAAAATTACATTCTTGACAAAGGGTAATAAGCAGAGCTAAAGTATATAATGAAAAAGCAACAAAACGCATCATGATAATGTAGGAGACCGGGAAGCATGGACTGCGGCTGACCGGAATCAAACAGAGTATTCTGGCTTACAAAGATTCGTTCTGAGTGGTAAGGGCTTATTTTTTATACCCTGAAATTCTAAAAGGCTAAGATTTCCTCACATCAGGAATGCGGGATAAAAGTGCGCGCAGAGCCGCGCGGAAATGAGGGAAGGTTGAAAAAATTGCCTGATAGCAATTTTTTCAACCAAGAATTTGTGCCGAAGCGTCACAAATTCCATGATGGCAGAGCGAAATCTGATATTTCGCTCGCCTCCTCAGCGTAAAACGCTTCGGAATGGAGGGAAATATGAAAAAAGCAAAACATTTCTATCTGAAAAAAATGGCTGCCGTAAGCTTGGGGCTGTTACTGTGTGCGGCTGTATTGGGTGGCTGCGGAGACAGCGGACAGACAGCGGGTAATCCGGAGCAGACAGAAAGCGCCGCTGTTTCATCGGAATTGTCGCCTGCGGAAAGCACTGCCGGGCCAGCATCGACGGAAGCGGAGAGGGAACCGTTGTCTGCGGAAAATCCTGCCGGGCCAGCATCGGTGGAAGCGGAGAGGGAACCGTCGCCTGCGGAAAATCCTGCAGGGTCAGCGTTGTCGGAAGCGGAGAGGGAGCCGGCGGTCATCCGTGTGGGTTCTCTAAAGGGGCCTACTTCTCTGGGGCTTTTGCATCTGATGGATAAGGCTTCCAAGGGAGAAACGGCGGACAGCTATGAATTCCAAATAACCACCGGGGCGGACGAATTATTGCCTTTGATGGTTAAGGGAGAGCTGGATATTATACTGGTGCCTGCCAATGTGGCGGCCGTGCTCTACCGGAAGACAAACGGCGGTGTGGAGGTCATTGATATTAACACTCTCGGCGTACTCTATATGGTGACGGGGACGGCGGAACTGAACAGCATTGCGGACTTGAAAGGGAAAACGGTTTACCTCACGGGCAAGGGCACTACGCCGGAAGCTTCGCTCAGATATCTTCTGGATGCGTGCGGTCTGGAAGAAAAGGATGTGTCCTTGGAGTTCAAATCGGAAGCCGCGGAGGTGGCGGCGGTACTGGCGGAAAATCCCGATGCCATCGGCCTTCTTCCCCAGCCTTTTGTCACGGCGGCATGTATGCAGAATGAGAATCTAAAGGTGGCGCTGGACATGAATGAGGAATGGCTGCGTGTACAGGGGGAAGCCGGAAACGGAATGGTAACAGGTGTTACGGTAGCCCGAAAAGATTTTTTAGCGGAAAATCCGGAAGCCGTGGCGGCTTTTCTGGAAGAGCATGAGGCAAGCGCGGCGGCGGTCAACGAAGATCCGGCGGCCGGGGCTGTGCTGGCAGTGGAGGCAGGCATTGTGGCAAAAGAACCCATCGCCCAAAAAGCGATTCCTCAATGCAATATTGTCTGCATCACCGGCGAGGAGATGAAGAAGGCGCTCTCCGGTTATTTGCAGGTGCTGCATGATTTTAACGCGGAACTGGTGGGCGGCAAGGCGCCGGAAGAGGATTTCTATTATCTTCCCTGAGCGGGCTTATTGTAAAAGCGATAGACGGGCGGTTTCTTAGACTTTCATAGGGACAAGATTTTATGAAAAAAAAGAATTTGCGGAAAAGATGTATTATACTGGCGTGGATTGCCGTCTGGTCAATCGGCGCAAAAGCGCTGGATAACAATATTTTACTGGCAGGCCCCGGAGAAGTGGCAGGCGAGCTTTTCACCATGCTGGGAGAGGCCGGTTTTTATAAGACATTGGTGTGGTCCCTGCTGAGAATCGGCGGCGGATTTTTCACGGGATTTGCGGCGGCGGTGCTGCTGGCATTTTTGAGCAGCCGGTTTGAGCTTTTGGAGGAGGCGCTTTCCCCGGTGATGACGTTGCTGAAAACCGTTCCGGTGGCCTCTTTTGTGGTGCTGCTTTTGATTTGGTGGGGTTCTTCCTTTCTGGCCGTGGCAGTCTGTTTCGTGGTGGTGCTGCCCAATATTTACATCAATACCTTGGAAGGCCTGAAAAATGCCGACAAGCAGCTTCTTCAGATGGCCCAAGTGTTCCGCATTTCTAAAAAGAATAAATTCTTCTATATATATAGAAGCGCCCTTGCTCCTTTTTTATATGGCAGTATGAAAGTTTCTTTGGGAATGTGTTGGAAATCGGGAGTGGCGGCAGAGCTGATAGGAACTCCCGATTATTCTATAGGGGAAAGGCTGTATCTTTCCAAGGTATGTCTCGATACGGCGGGAGTGTTTGCTTGGACGGCAGTTATTATTCTTCTGAGCATTTTTTTCGAAAAATGTATCTTGTATCTGGTTCATTGCTTTTTCCGGTGGCAGCCCCCTTGCAGCAGACAGGGAACCTATGGGCGCCGCAGACCGATGACTCATAAGCGGGGGAAAGCAGAGATACTTAATGACGGCGGATGTGTGACAGAAGTGAACGGCAAACCAACGGTTTATGGGATGAGATCGGAGGAAGAACCGTCCCCGGCGGTTTTGGTTGTCAGCCATGTGTATAAAGCTTTTGGCGGACAGCAGGTTTTGAGCGATTTTCATGAAATATATGAGGCGGGAAAAACGTATATCCTGAACAGTCCCTCCGGCAGCGGCAAGACTACCTTGCTCCATATCATGGCAGGTCTGCTGAAACCCGACAGCGGACAAATAGTGAGCACCGGACGGTACAGCATGGTTTTTCAGGAAGACAGACTATGTATGGATTACAGCGCCGTTAAAAATGTGGAAATGGTGATAGGAGACCCGAAACGGGCACAAAGGGCATTGGAGAATCTTTTGGAAGCCGAAGCGCTGCATAAGCCTTGCAGAGAACTCAGCGGGGGTATGAAGCGCAGAGTCGCGTTGGTTCGCGCCATGGAGGCGGACTCAGATTATGTGCTCTTGGATGAACCTTTTACGGGGCTGGATGCGGATACCAAAGCATCGGTTGAAGAATACATCCGTAAGAAACAAAACGGGCGGACAATCATTATCGTAACCCATATCTAAACGGTTTCGAAACGAAACCGGAATGAAGAATCGGAAGTGGAACAGGAGAAAAGAAATGCCGGATTTGGAAAATCGTGTTGCTTTAATCGGAATTATTGTGGAGGATCGGGAGGCTGCATCCCGCATTAACGGTCTGCTTCATGAATACGGCGAATATATTATCGGCAGAATGGGTATTCCTTACCGGGAAAAGCAGATGAATATTATAAGCGTGGTGCTGGATGCGCCTCAGAGCAAGGTCAGCGCACTGTCCGGCAAGCTGGGTATGATTCCCGGGGTAAGCAGTAAGTGCACATACAGCAAGAGGTAAAGCTGTTGATGAAATACCGTCTGACTTCGCGGGAGGGGCTGTCTGAACTGTTACGAACAGTAACCCAATATGGGATAAAACCGTTGAAAAAACAATTGTGTTTTTGATTTTTTCATGTTATAATTTCAAAATGACTGTGACTGTGTCCTGTATTTTATGAGGAACAGATGATGATAGATGAGACACAGTAATTTGAGTGACAGTATCGTAAGAAGGCACGGCCGGACTGTCACAACTATGAAGGAGGAAACGTAACAATGAGTTTACAGGTAGAAAAGTTGGAAAAGAATATGGCGAAGCTGACCATAGAAGTTCCTGCGGAAGAGCTGGAGAAAGCGATAGAGAGCGCTTACCGGAAGAATAAGAACAAGATCAGCATCCCCGGTTTCCGCAAGGGCAAGGTGCCCCGAAAGATGATTGAGCAGATGTACGGCAAAGAAGTATTCTACGAGGATGCGGCAAACGAACTGATTCCCGATGCGTATGATAAAGCGGTGGAGGAGTGCGAAGAGGAAATCGTATCCAATCCCAAGATCGCCGTTACCCAGATAGAAGCAGGCAAGCCTTTTGTATTTACCGCTGAGGTTGCTTTGAAGCCTGAGGTGACACTCGGCAAATACAAGGGCGTCAAGGTGGACAAGTTTGACGTGGAAGTGACCGACCAAGAGATTGATGCGGAAATCAACAGAGAGAGAGAGAAGAACGCAAGAACCGTGGATGTCACCGACAGGGCAGTACAGGATGGTGACGTGACCGTCATCGACTTTGAAGGATTTGTGGACGGAGAAGCTTTTGAAGGCGGCAAGGGAGAGGATTATCCTCTGACCATCGGCTCCGGTGCATTTATCCCCGGCTTCGAGGAGGCACTGGTAGGCGCCGAGATCGGCAAGGAGACGGATGTAAATGTTACTTTCCCCGAGGATTATCAGGCAGCGGAGCTGGCAGGCAAGGCAGCGGTCTTCAAATGTACCGTGAAGAAGATTCAGGAGAAACAGCTTCCCGAACTCGATGATGAGTTTGTGGAAGAAGTATCTGAAGAGAGCGATACCGTAGACCAGTATAAGGAAGAAATCCGGAAAAAGCTGGCTAAGAAGGCGGAAGAAACCGCAAAAGCAGAAAAGGAAGATGCTGTTATCGATGCAATCATTGCGGAAGCACAGATGGAGATTCCCGATGCAATGGTAGAGACACAGCAGAGACAGATGGTACAGGAATTTGCACAGAGAATGCAGGCTCATGGTATTTCCATGGATCAGTATATGCAGTTTACCGGAGCAACCCCGGATATACTTTTAGAGCAGGCTAAGCCTCAGGCGTTGAAGAGAATTCAGTCACGTCTGGTTTTGGAAGCTGTAGTAGCGGCTGAGAAGATGGAAGCTTCCGAGGAGGAGTTTGAAGAGGAAGTAAAATCCATGGGCGAGGTTTACCAGATGGAAGCCGATAAGGTGAAAGAGCTTCTCGGCGAAAACGGCAAGAAGCAGGTTATGGAAGATCTTTGTATCAAGAAAGCAGTGGAATTCGTTGTGGAAAATGCAAAGGAGACAAAATCTGCTGCAAAGAAAACCGGCAAGAAAGCAGCGGAAGAGGCAGAAAACGCAGAGGATACCGCCACTGAGTAGGCAGGCTTCTGGCTTTATACAAAGGAGGTTGTACCTGTTTGGCGGGTACAACCTTTAAAATTTTATTAAATAACGTTTTTTTCGTTGAAAAAATGCGTTGAGTGGGATATGATGTAATGAAATAAATATAATTTTTTATTCTCGTGACGCAAAATATTGAAAACCGAATGGAGGATTTACAATGAGTTTAGTGCCTTATGTCATTGAGCAGACCAGTAAAGGTGAGAGATCATATGATATTTATTCCAGACTTTTAAAGGATAGAATAATATTTCTGGGGGAAGAAGTAAATGATACTTCTGCAAGCATTGTCGTAGCACAGCTGTTATTCTTGGAGGCTGAGGATCCCGAAAAGGATATCCATCTCTATATTAACAGTCCGGGAGGATCCGTTACCGCAGGTATGGCTATTTATGATACCATGCATTATATCAAGTGCGACGTTTCTACCGTATGTATCGGCATGGCCGCTAGCATGGGAGCTTTTCTGCTGGCAGGCGGGGCGAAGGGCAAGAGATACGCGCTTCCCAACGCGGAGATTATGATCCATCAGCCTCTCGGCGGCACAAAGGGTCAGGCTACGGAAATCGAAATCGCCGCAAAGCATATCTTGAGAACAAAGGAAAAACTGAATCGTATGCTTTCCGAGAACACCGGAAAGGATTATGAGACGATTTGCGCGGACACGGAGCGGGATAATTGGAAGAGCGCTGAGGAAGCGCTGGAATACGGCTTGATCGACATGGTGATCACTTCCCATGATACCCAGAGTGACAAATAAGTAAAACTATTAGGAGTAAAATAATGGCAACTAGAATGACCACTGGTAATGATATTAGATGTTCTTTTTGCAATAAGGTTCAGAGTCAGGTCCGCAAGCTGATTGCCGGTCCTGCAGGAGTATATATCTGCGATGAGTGTATAGATATCTGCGCCGATATTTTGGAGGAAGAGCTGGAGGATGACGAGGCGGAAGAGGCTGTTCATCCCGAGATTAATTTGTTAAAACCCATTCAGATTAAGACGTTTCTCGACGAGTATGTGGTAGGACAGGAAGAGGCGAAGAAGGTTCTGGCCGTTTCCGTCTATAATCATTATAAGCGTGTGACGGCGCCTAAGGATCTGGATGATGTTGAGCTGCAGAAAAGCAATATTATAATGGTAGGGCCTACCGGATCCGGTAAGACCTATCTGGCGCAGACTTTGGCGAAGATCATCAATGTTCCCTTTGCCATTGCGGACGCTACTACATTGACGGAAGCCGGTTATGTGGGTGAGGATGTGGAGAATATCCTGCTTAAGCTGATTCAGGCGGCGGATTATGATGTGGAGCGCGCTCAGTACGGGATTATTTATATTGATGAGATCGATAAGATCACGAAAAAGGGCGAGAACGTGTCCATCACAAGGGATGTTTCCGGTGAGGGCGTACAGCAGGCTCTTCTCAAAATCGTGGAGGGCACCGTGGCAAGCGTTCCCCCTCAGGGAGGAAGAAAGCATCCTCATCAGGAACTGATCACCATTGATACTTCCAACATTCTGTTTATCTGCGGCGGTGCATTTGACGGGCTGGAGAAGATTGTGGAGTCCAGACTTGACCGGAAAGCAATCGGATTTAATACGGAAGTAACTCATAAAACAAACAAGGAGTTAAGCGATCTGCTTCAGGAGGTAACTCCTCAGGATCTGGTAAAGTTCGGTTTGATTCCTGAGTTTGTGGGACGTGTGCCCATCTGTGTATCCTTGCGCGGACTGGATAAAGAGGCGTTGGTCAGAATCTTAAAGGAGCCTAAAAATGCCTTGATTAAGCAGTACCAGAAGCTGTTTGACATGGATGACGTGCAGCTTACTTTCGAGGAGGAAGCCATCGGAGCCATTGCGGATAAGGCGTTTGAGCGTAAGACGGGAGCCAGAGGACTCCGCTCCATTATAGAGAGCGTGATGATGGATACCATGTACAAGATTCCTTCCGACAATACCATAGAAGAGTGTATTATCACCAAAGAGGCGGTTGACGGCAACGACGAACCCCTGACATTGCGCAAGGGAGAACACAGAACCCGGGGGCTGGGAACGGCCATATAGGAAAAAGCTTATGATAATTAAAGACGCCAGTTTAGAAACGGTTTGCGGAATTACCAGTAAACTTCCCGACAATATACTGCCGGAGGTAGCCTTTGCCGGAAAGAGCAATGTGGGAAAGTCATCGCTGATAAACGCGTTGATGAACCGGAAATCTCTGGCCCGCACCAGTTCGCAGCCGGGGAAGACACAGACAATTAACTTTTATAATATTAACAATGCCATCTACTTTGTGGATCTGCCGGGATATGGATATGCCAAAGCCAACGAAGCGGTAAAAGCAAAGTGGGGCAAAATGGTAGAGAATTATCTTCATCGTTCCAAACAGCTTAAATTGGTATTTCTCTTGATTGATATCCGGCACGAGCCTTCCGGAAACGATAAGATTATGTATGATTGGATCTGCAGCAACGGATACCAGCCGGTGATTATTGCAACGAAATTGGATAAAATTAAGAGAAGCCAGCTGCAGAAGCAGTTAAAGCTGATTCGCACGGCATTGGGGACGGATGCCGAAAGCATTGTGATTCCTTTTTCCGCGGAGACGAAACAAGGGCGGGAAGAAATTTACGAGCTTCTGGATCGATTTACGGAGGCATAAAGGGCAGAACGGAATTCATGCTTCCCAAGTATTGTGCGGCGGGTGCTAAAGAGGGTAAGGGGTATATCCATGAGAAAGTACAGTAAGGCACTGGCGAATCTGGCCATTGCAATGGTGGTTCTTTTGGCGGCGGTTTTTCTGCTGCCAAGGATAATAATCTTTTTTATGCCGTTTGTGGTGGGATGGCTGATTGCGCTGATAGCGGCGCCGCTGGTGCGTTTTTTTGAAGACAAGATAAAATTAAAACGAAAAATCGGAAGTGCATTTGTCATTGTCACGGTCATAGCGCTGGTGGTACTGTTCCTGTATCTCGTGCTGTCATGGCTGGTGGATCAAGTGGCGGGGCTGGCAGGCGCGCTTCCCGAGATGTGGTCCGGCATGGAATCGGATTTAAATAATATCGGACAAAATTTCAGTGTGCTGTTTGATAAGCTTCCGCTGAATGTTAAGTTCGGATTTACGGATATCACGGATCGAATCGGCGAATATATGGGGAATTTCGTCGGGGAGATCAGTATGCCCACCATTGCGGCGGCGGGAAGCTTTGCGAGACAGCTTCCTTCCATTTTTATCGGAATGATTATGTCGCTTTTATCCGCTTACTTTTTTGTGGCGGAGCGGAACGGTGTCCATGCGTGGTTCCGCAGCCATATGCCCGTCTCCATCCAGTTACGTTTTCAGACAGTGCGCCGGAGCCTTAGAAAGTCTGTGGGCGGCTATTTGAAAGCGCAGCTAAAGATTGAAGTGTGGATGTATCTGCTGCTGTTAATCGGCATGGGACTGCTTCGGGTCAATTATTTTGCATTGATTGCTCTGGTGATTGCTTTTCTGGATTTTCTGCCTTTTCTCGGAACGGGTACGGTTTTGGTTCCGTGGGCAGTGATCAAGGTGCTCACGGGAGATTACAAAATGGCTCTTTGGCTGTTGATCATATGGGGTGTGGGGCAGCTGGCAAGACAGTTGATTCAGCCCAAGATTGTGGGGGACTCCATTGGCGTTCCGCCCCTTCCCACCTTGTTTCTGCTTTACATAGGATATAAGTTCGGGGGAATCGTGGGAATGATTATGGCGGTTCCGCTGGGACTTCTGCTCTACAGCATGTATGAGGAGGGAGCCTTTGACACTACGAAAAACAGTATTCTGATTCTTGTGTCCGGCATCAACCGTTTCAGAAGGCTGAAAAAGGAAGACTTAACCGAAGTGGAGGAAATGGCGGCAAGGAACGAAGAATTATCAAAAAAAATAGAGGAAGTATGAAACTTTTCAATAGTTAAATCAGTCTAATAAAGTAGAGGGTGTGATCACTCTCTACTTTTTTATATTTAAAAAGTTTTTAAAATTTTTATGCAACTTTGATACAAATGTGTATTACAATGCCTTTAATGAAGGAAAGAACAGTAGCTTTGCATTTTCCTATACTATTTGTGCGGCTGTAAGGCGAAAGCGTAAAGGGGGACGCTTTAAATAGGGAATGGGATGTCTGTGAAGCAGATAAGGAGGAGTAAATATGAAAAAAAGAATCCTAATTTACAATAATCGAACGAAAATTGCAGAGGAAATGGAGCCGTTGTTGATAGGGGAAGGCTTTGAGTATATTGTGGCGGCAGATGTTCAGGAACTGCATGAAAAATTGTCCCAGGAAATCCATCTGATGCTGGTGGATGTGGAGTTAAACGATAAGGGCTGGGATAAAGGAATCGAGATGATCGCGTCTCTCCGGAAGAAGAGCAGCGTTCCCGTAATCGTGGTTTCGGCACAGTCTGCGGAGACGGCCAAGATTATGGCGCTGGAAGCGGGAGCGGACGATTATGTTACAACGGACTGTAATCCTCTGGAGCTGCTGGCAAGAATTAAGTCCCAGCTGCGGAGGTATGTCCAGCTGGTAAATATGTGTTCGGAAGTAGACAGGGTATATAGAGTGGACGGACTGGAGATTAACGACATCCAGAGAACCGTCACGGTGGAGGGCCGTAATGTAAGGCTTACACCCATTGAATATAAGATTTTGCGCTTTTTGGTACAGCAGCACGGAAGAGTGTTCTCAAACAGCCAGATTTATGAAAACATTTGGAATATGCAGGCTATCGGCGCAGATAACACCATTGCCGTACATATCCGCCATATAAGAGAGAAGATTGAAAGGAATCCTAAGGAGCCCAGATACTTGAAGGTAGTATGGGGCAACGGATATAAGGTAGGCTGAGACAGGGCGAAAGAGCATGGCTTTTAAGACCGGTAATCCGCTAAGGGCAGACGTGAAGTCTGCCCTTATTAACTTGCACTAATATAAACCCGAGACAGACATGCGCGAAATCGCTGTTTTGCGATTTCTGTGCATAGGTTGCTGTGAACGAAGTGAACGGTAACTTTATGGGTTATAGGAATAAAAGATTGACAAATGAGATAATTTACATTATTGTATTAATATAATAGTATGGCGCCGGAAGGAATGAAGTAAATCTTTGGAGACATACAGGATATGGCGCCTTGGAATGGAGGAAAAAATGGACGATATACAGGTAAAGGAACAGACGGATTTGGCGGAAGAGCCGAAAAAGAAGGGGATCAGCGGCAGCACCATTAAGATAATTGCCATCCTTTCAATGCTCATCGATCATATCGGGGCGGGATATTTAGGAAGGCTGATTATGAAAGCCGGTTTTATGGAGGTGATGAACTCCAATAATCTGAATGTCATGATGGAGTGGATTTCCGAGTACGGAACCCTCTACTATACGTATACTGCCATGCGAATGATCGGCAGATTAGGATTTCCTATTTTCTGCTTTCTCTTAGTGGAAGGCTTTCAGAGAACTCACAATGTGAAAAAGTACGCACTTAGATTAGGGGCTTTCGCATTGGTTTCAGAGATTCCCTTTGATCTGTGTTTTAATGGAAAATTTCTGGAGTTTACGTATCAAAATGTGTTCTTTACACTGTTTTTAGGACTGCTAACCATGATTGCGTTTGACTGGATTGCGAAGAAAGAGTGGGCTGTAAACGGAACCTTGAACCGGGTGGTAAAAGTGATTTTCTCTGCCGCGGCGCTGGCTGTCGGCGCGGGAGTGGCACATTTCTTAAAGACGGATTATGCCGCAACAGGGGTGATTTGTATTATGGCGCTATATGTTTTCCGGAAAAAGAAACCCTTGCAGATTACGGCGGGCTGTATTGCGTTCCTCTGGGAGGTCACGGCGCCCCTTGCGTTTATCCCCATCGGCTTCTACAACGGGCAGAGAGGGCTGAAAATGAAGTATTTCTTTTATGCCTTTTATCCCGTACATTTGCTGTTGATATGGCTTGTGTGCCTGTTGATGGGAGATGGCTGGATGTCGGTTATCTAAATGTTTTTTCCACACATAGTACCGCCGGAAGACGTTTTCATGCTGTTTTTGCGGCAAACCCGAGACAGACCTGCGAGTGAACAGTAACCGTGAAAACGTTACTGTTCACTCCGTGACCAGTAACCCATGCACAGAAACCGCAAAACAGCGGTTTCGCGCAGGTTGCCCAAGCGATTATTCTAATCGCTTGGGTTTGATCACGCAAAAAACGCGTGAAAACGCCTCGCGGTGGCGTGGGTGTGAAAAGTAACGCGAAACCACCTTGAGGTGGTAACAAGGTGAACTATACATTGACTAAATCTCGAAAAGCATGTAAAATCAACTTACAGATATTTACGTTTCGGGGAGGTAGAAGGATATGCAGATGCCGGTTTTTGAGAGATACATAGACGGTTTGATTCAAAAGAGCACGGTTGAAGTTCCGGTGTGGAACATTGAGAAAGCGAAAGCAGGCGGAAAGGGAGCCGGCTGGAATTATATTGACGGCTGTATGATTCTTGCCATGCTGGAAATTTATCAGACTACCGGCGAGAAGAAGTACTACGAGTTTGCGGATGCATTTATTGATTACAGAGTGAACGAGGACGGAACTATCAAGGGCTACAAGCCTGAGGAATATAATATTGATAATGTAAATGCGGGAAAGACGCTTTTCGCATTATATGAAATGAACGGGAAAGAGAAGTACCGCAAAGCCATCGAATTGATTTACGGTCAGGTTCGGAACCAGCCCAGAACTCCGGAAGGCAATTTCTGGCATAAAAAGATTTATCCCAATCAGGTATGGCTGGACGGCTTGTATATGGGGCAGCCCTTTTACATGGAGTATGAGACTAAGTTTAACAATAAAAAGAATTACAGCGACATTTTCTCCCAGTTTTCCAACGTGGTAAAATACATGAGGGACGAGGAAACGGGTCTTTATTATCATGGTTATGACGCCTCTAAGGAGATATTCTGGTGCGACAAGGAGACAGGACTTTCCGAAAACTTTTGGCTGAGAGCCATCGGCTGGTATTCTATGGCGCTTCTGGACACTTTGGCAAAGTGCGAGCCCGGAGAGGAATACAAGACCGAGTATGAAACTCTGAAAACCGTGTTTGTACGATTGGTGGAGGATATGCTGAAGCTGCAGGATGAGAGCGGCATGTGGTATCAGCTTCCCGCTTTGGGCGGCAAAGAACCCAATTATTTAGAGACCAGCGGCAGCGCTATTATGTCTTATTCCTTGTTAAAGGGAGTGAGACTGGGATTTCTGCCGGAGAGCTGCAAAGAACCTGCATTGAAGGCATTCCGCGGAATATGTGATCGTTATTTAAAGGAGACGGAGGGTGAATTGAATCTGGGCGGCATCTGTCTGGTGGCAGGTCTGGGTCCCGCAAACGATACCAGACGTGACGGCACCTTTGAATACTATATGTCGGAGCCCATTGTGGAAAACGACGCAAAGGGTGTTGGACCCTTGCTTCTGGCTTATACGGAGATGAGAAGACTGGCAGATTGATATGGGATTGAGCTGTCAGGATGTTTTTGACAATTAAAATATTGCAGACAAAATGAAACATTGCAGGCAAAATGAAACATTGCAAATAAAATGAAACATTGCAAACAAAAACGCATCGGAATTGCCGATGCGCTTTTTGTCTGTATTCAGAGCGGTTAAGCTACTACAGAAACGTTGGTAGCACGGATTTTGCTGCTGTTCTGGGGATCACACTCGGTATCGAAAGTAACCTTCTGACCCTCTTCAAGAGACTTGAAGCCATCAGCATTGATTGCGGAGAAATGTACGAATACTTCCTCGCCGGTCTCATCATTGGTGATGAAGCCATAACCCTTCTGTGCATTAAACCACTTAACTGTACCGTTATTCATTTTGGTACCTCCTTCATAATAAAGGGCAGTCGCCCATATTTTAATGAGTGATTCTAAAACGTAGGACAAAAAAATCACATATTTTTGTAAACCATCATCAAAGTTGCAATGACTTACAAAAATATGTGAGTTCAATGACTTTCATTTAGAATACGACTGTAGTATAGCACTGAATTCGGCATAGTGTCAACATTTTTTTTCAGGTTCTCAAATAACAGTATGATTTCCCTTATTTTGGGAAATAATCATGCTTATCAGGAGGCGATTCGTTATGATTTCAATACACTTATTGGTTTTGATCTCTTGTTTGGCGGCGGCAGTATGTTTCGGCTTTTTTGCCGGACGGCTGTGGATGCCGGATGAGGACATGGAGCCGGAGGAAGAAGAGACAGTAAAAATCCGTGAAAAGCGGGTAGAAAAGACGGGAAGCGGCTGGTCGGTAGGCAGTCCGGCAGCCGGTCAGGCGACGGTGCGGCAAGACGGCCCGGAGGCAGAGGTGGTGGTTCGGCCCGTGGAAGGGAAGATGTATGCTCCGGCAGGGGGGAAAATAATGAAATTGTATCCTCTGGGCAACGCATTTCGTTTTCACACGGAATTTGGGGCGGAGCTTTTCATTCAGGTCGGCGACACGGAGGACGAAATGCTGGGAAGGTATTACCGCCCCAGAGTAGTGCAGAATGAAATCGTGAATACGGGAAAGCTGTTGCTGGAATTCGACAGAACGGGATTGGAAGCGGAAGGGGTACTGCCGGAAATCCGGATTCGCGTAGAGCATTTTACCTATGGCAGTGATGTGATTGCCACCGCAGAAGGACCGGTAAAGGCAGGTGAAGAAGTTCTATGGCTTCAGGATGTGACGGAGTATGTTGAAAGCCGCCACGAGAAACGGAATGTATCCGGCAAAGCCTCATACAGTGCCAACAGAACCATCATCCGCAGAAGTGAAGTTCCGGACTGAGAGAGGCTGCGAAGCGGATACTTGGCCAACGCGGCGGGGGATATATCCCCCGCTTTCTGCAGTGCTGCAAGATTGACGCTCCGTTGTTCTGCAGCGGGGGTGTTGACCGGACGAATTTCATACATGTAATTTCAGACTTATAATTTCAGACTTGTAATTTCAGACTTGCAGCTAAATATAGCTTGACAAATACCCTGTGGGGGTATATTCTAAATAAAGGATACCCCCATGGGGTATATGAATGTTTCGTACTAAAACTGCTGCGAGTATCTTATAAAACTTTTTAAACGATATACATGGGGAACATATTTCCGAAAAGGGAAAAGGATTCAGAAAATGGAAAAGAATATAATAGCAGAAAAGGCTGCGGTAAAAGAAGCGGAAGCAGAGAAGACAGCGGCAAAAGAAACGGAAGCGGAGAAGGCTGCGGTAAAAGAAACGGAAGCGGAAAAGGCTGCGGTAAAAGAAACGGAAGCGGAGAAGGCTACGGTAAAAGAAGCGGAAGCAGAGAAGACAGCGGCAAAAGAAGCGGAAGCAAAGAAGACAGCGGCAAAAGGCAAGGAAACCGAAAAAGAAGCAGAAAAGGTAACCGGAATGGGATCAAGGGCGGAAGAAACGTGCTGCTGTCACCAAAAGGCCGTGCCGAGGCAGGAAAAGGAAGTAAAGCAGCTGAAAAACCGTCTCAACCGTATTATGGGGCAATTAAACGGTATCGGCAGGATGCTGGAAGAAAATCGTTATTGCGGGGATATTTTGACACAAGTAGCAGCGGTGGAGAGCGCGTTACAATCTTTTGGATATTTAATTCTTCAGGAACACATGAAAAGCTGTGTGGTGGATGAGATCAGGAACGGCAATACCGCTATTGTGGAAGAAGCAGTAGAGTTGATGAAAAAGCTGAAATAAAAACCGATATGCAAAACCGGAATCTAAGGAACTGATCAGTAGATTCCGGAAACGGAATCAGAAAGGACAAACATATGAGAGAGCGGTATCATATTACAGGCATGACTTGTTCTGCCTGTTCCTCCCATGTGGAGAAGGCAGTAAATAAATTGGCGGGGATAGAGAAGGCTTCTGTAAACCTGCTGACGGAAACCATGGAAGTTGTCTATGACGAAAGCAGACTGACGTGGGAGGACATTACGGCGGCGGTAGACAAGGCGGGATACGGTGCGTCCCTCATCCTTGGCGGCGCCCGCCGGGTGACAACCATTGAATCGGAAAACAGGATGTCATGCGGCGCTTCCTGTAACGACAGAGAAAAGGAAGCGGGCGAAACGGCAGGAAGCGGTTCGGGTGAAAACACCGGAGGCGCCGGGAGCGGAACAATCGGAAACGGCACAGGTGCAAAACCGGGAAACAGCGTGGGGCGCGGCAGTGTACAGCAAAAGGCGAAGGCGGAAGCCGGAGCCATGAAATGGAGGCTTGGCATTTCCATAGGTTTCCTGTTTCCCCTTATGTATGTGGCCATGTATCATATGTACAACGAATGGTTCGGGCTTCCCATTCCGGGATTCGTACACCACTATCTGCATGGCAATGAAAATGCCATGACTTTTGCCATGACACAGCTTTTGCTGCTTCTGCCCATTGTATATATGAACCGGAAATTCTTCTCCGTGGGATTTAAGACAATCGGACATCTGTCTCCCAATATGGACAGCCTGATTGCGCTGGGAGCCTCTGCAGCTATCGGATATGGCATTTTTGCAATGTACCGCATCAGCTACGGGCTGGGGCATGGTGACATGGCGTTGGTGGAACAATATTCCCATGATCTGTATTTCGAATCTGCGGGAATGATTTTGACCCTGATTACCGTGGGAAAATATTTGGAGAGCCGCTCCAAGGGGAAAACCAGCGAGGCCATCACAAAGCTTATGGATCTGTCTCCCAAGACGGCGATTCTGCTGACGGCGGACGGGCAGGAGACGGAGGTGCCCACGGAGCTGCTGAAAGCAGGGGATATTTTCCTGATAAAACCGGGAAGCCTTGTCCCTGCGGACGGGACTGTGCTGGAGGGAAATTCCAGCATTGACGAAGCGGCCATTACCGGAGAGAGTATCCCTGTGGAAAAGCAGGCCGGTGATAAGGTGGTATCGGCTACCGTGAACAAATCAGGCTTTTTGAAATGCCGTGCGGACAGAGTGGGAGAGGATACCACATTGTCCCAGATTATCCGGCTGGTGGAGGAGGCAAGCGCCAGCAAGGCGCCCATTGCCCAGCTGGCGGATCAGGTGGCCGGAGTGTTTGTGCCCGTGGTCATGGGAATAGCCCTTGTCACCCTTGCGGTGTGGCTTTTGGCGGGGGCGGGGGCAGAGTTTGCCATTTCCTCCGCCATAGCGGTATTGGTAATCTCCTGTCCCTGTGCCCTTGGCCTTGCCACCCCTGTGGCGATTATGGTGGGAACGGGTGTGGGAGCAAATCACGGGATTTTAATCAAGTCAGGAGAGGCTTTGCAGCAGGCGAAGGAGATAGACACCGTGGTTATGGATAAGACCGGTACGATCACTTCCGGAAAGCTGCGTTTCAGCGGCTGCGGGTGTTATGTACCGGATCTATCCGTGGAAACCTTGGTACAGATTGCCGCGGCATTGGAAAAAAAGAGCGAGCACCCTCTGGCGGAGGCGATTCTGGAGAGAGCCGGAAGGGACGGCTTATCCGTTCCGGAAATCCGGGATTTTAAGGCGGTGCCGGGAAGAGGGATCGAAGGCGTTCTGGCGGAGGAGATTCCGCCCCGCTCCATGGTGCCTGATGTATCGGATGGCGACGGCCCCACGGCAGTGTTTGTGGCGGGAAAGAAGGAGGACGGCTCCGTTTCGGTAGAGCAAGGCGGGAAGGCCGCCGGAAGGCTGGCGGGAGAAGTGCGGAACCGTACTGACAGCGGTTGGAAGCCGGGGGCACATTTTCTGGTGGGAAACCGCGCTTACATGGAGGAAAACGGAATTACCATTGACCCCGTGACGGCTCAAGGCCTTGACCGGATCGCGGAGGAGGGGCATACTCCTCTTCTGGTGGCGGGAGAGGGAAGGCTTTTGGGAGAGATTGACGTGACGGACGGCGTAAAGGCCGGTTCCCATGATGCCATCCGCAAGTTCAGGGAGATGGGGATCCGTGTGGTTATGCTTACCGGAGACAACCGCCGGACAGCGGAGGCGGTGCGTCGTCAGCTTGATATCGAGGAGGTGGTGGCGGAAGTACTGCCTCAGGATAAAGAGAAGAAAATCCGGGAATTGCAGAAAGCCGGCAGAAGGGTGGCAATGATCGGCGACGGTATTAACGACGCTCCCGCACTTGCGGCGGCGGATGTGGGTATGGCCATCGGTGCGGGGACGGATGTGGCCATGGAAAGCGCGGATATTGTCTTGATGAAGAGTGACCTTAGGGATGCGGTGACGGCGGTTCGGCTCAGCAGAGCGGTTATCCGCAATATCAAGCAAAACCTTTTTTGGGCGTTTTTCTACAACGCCATAGGGATTCCTTTGGCGGCGGGAGTGTGGTATCCTTTATTCGGAATTAAATTAAACCCTATGTTCGGCGCCGCGGCCATGAGCCTGAGCAGTGTCTTCGTAGTGGGGAACGCACTGCGGCTGCGGGGATTTAAAAGCGGCTTTGCAAAAAAGATACTTGCTGCCACAGGGAGCGAAGACATGGCCTCCGGGTCTGCCAAAGGGAGCGAAGGCATGGCCTCCGGGTCTGCCAAAGAGAGTGCGGAATCGGAAATGAGAGTTGCCGCAGAAACGCAAAAGCAAGAAAGTGAGGAAAAGAAGATGACAAAAGTGATTACGATTGAAGGCATGATGTGCGGACATTGCACCGGAAGAGTGCAGAAGGCTTTGGAGGAGGTTGCTGGTGTGAGCGCCGTTACCATGAGTCTGGAGAATAAGACCGCCACGGTGGAGTTGAACGGTGAGGTCACAGATCAGGCTTTGACGGCTGCGGTTACGGAAGCGGGATATGAGGTAAAAGGCATAGCCTGACGGATTTGCTGCAAGGTTTACGAGTTGTTTGCGCCGCTGAGGCGGTATAGCTTGAGGCACCCCGCTGCGTCTCCTAAATTGAGACCTGCATCCCGCAAAGTGTGAGGCACATCCCGGAGAAAGCATTTTTCATACACGCTGTAGTACTAAGAGGGGCATGTCATATGGCATGTCCCTTTTAAACCGCAAAATATTAGAAAAACTTTATACTTTTCTTCTTGATTTTTGCCGCAATCGTGTTATATTACTTATAGAACAAACAATAGCATGAGGAAAAGAAAAATACTTGAAATGCGCTGTTATACGGCATCTTTATCCGGATTTAAGCCGCAGCGGAGCGGAATCACACACACTCCGGGGAAAGCATTTTTCATCATGCTAAAGGAATCTCGTTTGCATGAGAAAGGAAGTAAAATTTCCAAGAATATATGACAGATATCAGAAGGAGGCCAAGCATTTATGAACATTCAAAAATTTACACAAAAATCCGTGCAGGCAGTGCAGGGCTGTGAGAAGCTTGCCTACGAATACGGGAATCAGGAGATCGAGCAGGAACATCTGTTGTACAGTCTTTTGACCATAGAAGACAGCCTGATTCTGAAACTTGTGGAAAAGATGGAGATCCAGAAGGAGCATTTTGTAAACCGCGTCCGTCAGGCTGTGGAAAAGCGGGTGAAGGTTCAGGGCGGTCAGGTGTATATCGGGCAGGACCTGAATAAGGTATTGATCAATGCGGAGGACGAGGCAAAACAGCTGGGGGACGAGTATGTGTCCGTAGAGCATCTTTTTCTTGCCATGCTGAAAAATCCCAATCGGGAGATTAATGCTGTCTGGAAAGAATACGGCATTACCAGAGAGCGTTTCCTTCAGGCGCTGTCCACTGTGAGGGGAAATCAGCGTGTGACCTCGGATAATCCGGAGGCAACCTATGATACTTTGGAAAAGTACGGACAAGATCTGGTGGAGAAGGCCCGGAGCCAGAAGCTTGACCCTGTCATCGGCAGGGACGGTGAGATCCGGAATGTGATTCGGATTCTCTCCCGCAAGACAAAGAATAACCCTGTTCTCATCGGAGAACCCGGCGTGGGCAAGACGGCGGTGGTGGAAGGTCTGGCACAGCGTATTGTCAGAGGGGATGTCCCTCAGGGACTGAAAGATAAGAAAATTTTTGCTTTGGATATGGGCGCATTGGTGGCGGGAGCCAAATACAGGGGCGAATTTGAGGAACGTCTGAAAGCCGTGCTGGAGGATGTGAAAAACAGCGACGGACAGATTATTCTGTTCATTGACGAGCTGCATACCATTGTGGGAGCGGGCAAGTCCGACGGCGCTCTGGACGCGGGAAACATGTTAAAGCCTATGCTGGCAAGGGGGGAGCTGCATTGCATCGGCGCTACCACTTTGGATGAATACAGACAGTATATCGAAAAGGATCCGGCACTGGAACGCCGTTTCCAGCCGGTGATGGTGGAGGAACCCACGGTGGAGGACACTATTTCCATTCTGCGTGGACTGAAGGAGCGTTATGAAGTGTATCACGGCGTGAAGATTATGGATAATGCTTTGGTCAGTGCGGCAGTGCTTTCCAACCGTTATATCTCCGACCGTTTTCTGCCGGATAAAGCCATCGACCTTGTGGATGAAGCCTGTGCGCTGATTAAGACGGAGCTGGACAGTATGCCCACGGAGCTGGATGAATTGCAGCGAAAGATTATGCAGACGGAAATCGAGGAGGCCGCGCTGAAAAAGGAAGACGACCGTCTCAGCGTGGAAAGACTTGCCGTCCTGCAAAAGGAACTGGCAGAATTAAAAGATGTCTTTGCGGCTAAGAAAGCTCAATGGGACAATGAAAAGGCATCCGTGGATAAGCTTTCCAAATTGAGAGAGGAGATCGACGGCGTCAACAGCGAAATCCAGATTGCCCAGAGGGAAGGAAATCTGGAGAAGGCGGCGGAACTGAGCTACGGAAGGATGCCCGCATTGAAAAAGCAGCTGGAGCAGGAGGAAGAGCGTATCGGGGCTTCCGAGCTTTCTCTGGTTCATGAGAAGGTTTCCGACGAGGAAATCGCAAGGATCATTTCCCGGTGGACGGGTATCCCTGTGGCGAAGCTGACGGAAAGCGAACGGAATAAGACGCTGCATTTGGATCAGGAACTCCACAAACGCGTCGTCGGTCAGGAGGAAGGCGTCACAAAAGTAACGGAGGCTATTATCCGTTCTAAGGCAGGCATCAAAGATCCTACAAAACCTATCGGCTCCTTCCTGTTTCTGGGGCCTACGGGAGTGGGTAAGACGGAGCTTGCCAAATCTCTGGCGGCCGCTTTGTTTGATGACGAGAACAATATGGTCCGCATTGATATGAGTGAGTATATGGAGAAATATTCGGTGTCCAGACTCATCGGGGCGCCTCCCGGATATGTGGGATATGAGGAAGGAGGCCAGCTCACCGAGGCGGTCAGGAGAAAGCATTACTGTGTGGTTCTGTTTGACGAGATAGAGAAGGCACACCCGGATGTGTTCAATGTGCTGCTGCAGGTGCTGGATGACGGCCGTATTACGGACTCTCAGGGCAGGACGGTGGACTTTAAGAACACGATTCTGATTATGACTTCCAACATCGGAGCGGGTTATCTTCTGGAGGGAATTCAGGAGGACGGTTCCGTCAGTGAAGAAGCGGAAGAGCTGGTGATGAATGACCTGAGAAATCATTTCCGGCCGGAATTTTTGAACCGTCTGGACGAGACTATTTTGTTCAAGCCTTTGACTAAAGACAATATCGGCGGGATAGTGGATCTCATCATTGCCGACCTGAACAGGCGTCTTTCCGATAAAGAGCTTCAGCTGGAACTGACGGAAGCAGCCGAGAGCCATATCATAGATAATGCTTATGACCCTGTCTACGGCGCCCGTCCCTTGAAACGGTATATCCAGAAATATGTGGAAACGCTGACGGCGAAGCTGATTTTGGAGGATCGCGTCCAGTCGGGAGACACCATACGGATAGAGGTGGAAAACGGTGAGTTATGCGCAAGAGTTAAGTCATAAACCGGTATAATACGCAAACCGTTACTCAAACAGTTACTGTCTGATAGGTATGCGGTAACACAAGCCTGTTACTGTTCACTCCGCAACCAGTAACGCATGCACAGAAAACGCAAAACAGCGGTTTCGCGCAGGCTGCCCTCGGGTTTGTCACGCAAAAAACACGTGAAAACACCTCGCGGTGGCGTGGGTGTGAAAAGTAACACAAGCCTTCGGAATCTTTTCCGAAGGCTTGTTTGCGGCTTGCAAAATTGTTTTTTATCGGATACAATATGGAAAACGAACCGTCCGCCGGTTTTTTTTCCTATAAAAACCTATAAAAATTCCATAAAATATAGAAAAAGGGTTGGGAGGAGAATGGGGCGGAATCGGAAACGATAAACAGATAGGAGATACCGAAATGATACCAAAGGATCCGGTTATGCTTTTGAGCTTTGTGAATTTGAAACTAAGGGATTTTTACGGAAGTCTGGATGTGCTTTGCGAGGAGCTTGCCCTAAATCGTCAGGAATTGACGGATAAGCTGGCAGCCATAGACTATCACTATGACAAGGAGAGAAATCAGTTTGTATAGAGAAACAAAACAGGGACCAAGATGCCGAATCTGTACCGGCTGCGGGTTATGTCCGGGAGTGGTGCGGGAATCCGCTGCCGGTAATCATCCGAAGGCGGTGCGGGAATCTGCCGTCAGTGGCAATCCGGACGGGATGTGGGAATCCGCTGCCGGTGATTACCCGAAGGCGGTGCGGGAATCCGTTGTCAGTGACAGTCCGAGCGGAATCCGCCGCAGCCTGCATGTGCTGACGGAGGATACTTTGGGGGGGAGCCATATTCCTCTTTCTTGCAGCGGGAAGAGGCTGGCGGTGGCGGATATCGGAACCACAACCATTGCCATGCTTCTCTATCATCCGGACGGAACCGTGGCGGACCGTTTTGCGGAAGTGAATCCCCAGACCGTGTACGGGGCGGATGTGTTGTCCAGAATCAAGGCGGCGCAGGAACCTTCCGCAGCGGCCGGAATGAGGGATTCGGTTCGGAAAACACTGATAAAAGGTTTGAAAAGGTTTCGAAAACAATTGCCCGCAGGAGAAACGCTATATCTGGTGGCGGCGGCCAACACTACCATGACCTATCTGCTGATGGGATGGGATACTGCCGAGCTGGGGAGAGCGCCTTTTCGGGCTTCTTGGCTTTCCGGCGGAGAGTTGGAGCTGGAGGGTGTTCCGTGTTTTGTGCTGCCGGGATTTTCCGCCTTTGTAGGAGGGGATATTTTGGCAGGCGGCTGCGCCTGCGGGATATTTCACAAGGAAGAGATAACGTTGCTTGTGGATCTGGGCACCAACGGGGAACTGCTGTTAGGTAACTGCCGCAGGCGCATTGCCTGTGCCACGGCGGCGGGCCCCGCTTTTGAAGGCGGTGTGAACCGGGGAATCTGGGGGGCGGACATGGTCAGGTTTCTGGCGGCTTTGCGCAAGGAAGGCATTCTGGATGAAACAGGGCTGCTGGCGGAACCCTATTTTGAAAAAGGTGTCCGCATCGGTAATGTCTGCGTCACGAAAGAAGCCGTGCGGAGCATTCAGCTGGCCAAGGCGGCTGTTGCGGCCGGAATCGAGATTCTTTTGGATAAATACGGCATTTCCTGTGATGCGGTGGACAGGGTCGTGTTGGCCGGCGGGTTCGGCTATTATTTAAATCCGGAAGATTCCGCGGAGATCGGCCTTCTGCCCCGTGCTCTTGCGGACAAGGCGGTTTCGGGAGGCAATACGGCGCTGTCGGGAGCGTTGTATTCGGGCAGAGAGCTGCTCCTTTCGGATTGGGGCAGTGTCAAAGAAAAACTGGAAAAATACAGATGCGGTACAGAGGTCGTGAACCTTGCCGGGGAATCGAAATTTAATGAATTGTATATACAACGAATGGAACTTAAATAAAATGTAAAAATACAGATAATTCCACTAATAAAAAGTGGTTATTTTAGTATTCCCTATTTCAAATTTTGGCAAAGTAGTGTATAATTTATGAAAACAGACAATAAGATTAAGACTTGGAGGAAAACAATATGGGCGAGAATACAGAGAACGTAAAAACGGGAAAAGCGCCTAAAGCGCCCAAACCGCCGAAAACACCCAAAAAACCCAAGGCTCCGAAGGCTCCGAAAGCACCGAAACAGCCAAAGGCAGCGAAAGCTCCAAAGGCGCCAAAAGCACCAAAAGCTCCGAAAGCAGCCAAAACATCTGCTTCGTCAAACAGCAAGTCCGGATTGATGCTTTTTAGTATCCGCAACAAGATTATTGTGTGTTTTCTTGTGCCGATTTTGTTTATGGTGGTGGTCGGTGTCTCCGCTTATCAGAAAGCAGCGGAAGGAATGAGCGAGAAATTTACGGATTCCACCACGCAGACCATCAATATGGCAATGGAATATGTGGATATGAGCTGCTCTTTCATTGAGTCGGAAGGTATGAAGTATGCCTTTGACAAGGATTTGAGCAAATATTATATAGGTTTGTATAATGACGATCCTCTGTCCAAGATGAAGGTCATGGAAAATACGAGGATGGACATATTGGCTTCCCAGACATCCAATGCATTCATCAATAATATACATATTATTACAAAAGAAGGTATTAATTTATTCAGTACGTCTGTCTCCACAAGTGAGGAAGGTTTTTTCGAGGAATATATTACTTCCGTGCCCAATGAAGGAAGGAATATTCAAAGCTGGATAGACAGTCATGATCTTATGGATACCAAATTGTCTTTGAAGAATAAGGACTATATTTTGGCTTATGAGACCTTATCCCAATCCGGAAATGCCTGCATTGTCATTGATATCAAGACAAAGACTATCCGGGAATTCCTTCAGACATTGGATATGGGGCATGGTAGTATTGTCGGTTTTGTAACCCAGAACGGCCGTGAAATTATATACGAAAATCTGGCAGAGGGCGAAGAAAGTAAATTTGAGGACGGAGAAGCCATATTCTTCGGACAGGAATTCTTTCCGGCGGCGGATGCACAGGCAAAAGAAAACCAATTCGGTTCTCAGGAGGTAAGCTTTAGAGGGCAGCCGTATCTGTTTATATACTCCACCAGCGCAAAAATCGGAGCTACCGTCTGTACATTGGTTCCCATGGATATTATTACCGGTCAGGCTGAGGCAATTAAATCATTGACCTTTATGCTGGTGGTATTAGCCAGTATTGTTGTGGTAATTATCGGGCTGCTGATTGTATCGGGTATTCAGAAGAACATGCGGCGGATTTCCAAGAGCTTTGGCGTGGTTGCCCAAGGCGACCTGACAGTCAGGGTAGATGCCAGAGGACGGGACGAGTTCCAGAAGCTGGCAGGATCGGCCAATAATATGATCAGAAATACGAAGAGTCTGGTTCATAAAGTTACCGATGCTACGGGACAGCTGGAAGGATCGGCAAAAGATGTGGAACAGGTATCCGGTGTTATCAACGATTACTCCGCAAGCATCACAAAGGCCGTGAACGAGATCAGCGAGACCATGACACAACAGACTTCCCATGTGGAGGAATGTGTTGCCAAATCAAATATTCTGGCAGAAGAGCTTCAGGAAGTAAGCCATACGGTTGAAAAGGTGGGTAAGCTGGTGGACGAGACGGAGCAGATGATCGAACAAGGTGTCAGCATCATCAGTCTGCTCGGTGACAGGGCAAAGCAGACCACCGACATTACCGCCACGGTTGGACAGAATATAGAGTCTCTCCGTCAGGAGACAGAGATCATTAACAGTTTTGTCAGTACCATTTCCGACATTTCGGAGCAGACTAATCTGTTGTCCTTGAATGCGTCCATTGAAGCGGCGAGAGCGGGAGATGCAGGAAGAGGATTTGCAGTGGTTGCGGAAGAAATCCGTAAGCTGGCAGATGATGCTGCTAAGGCGGCGGGAGAGATCCGCAATAACGTAAGCCATATTACGGCCCAGACAAATCAGAGCGTACAGAGCGCCCATGATGCCGGTGCCATGGTTGCATCCCAGTCGGAAGCCGTGGAGCAGGTGGTAGGGGTGTTCCGGGATATGGAACTGCGCATGAAGAAGCTGGTGGAAGGCTTAAATGCCATCGTGGAATGTACGGATCGCGCAGACGAGGAGAAATCCTACACGGTAGCAGCTATCAGCCAGATTTCTATCAGCATTGAAGAGACTGCCAACAATGTTATGACGGTCAGGGATTCCGTAGAGAAACTGATGGAAAATGTAGAGGGGTTGACGGAGACGGCAGATTCCCTCGGCAAAAATATGCAGGAGTTGAAAACGGAAATTTCCGTATTTAAAATCTAATGAAACAAATCATTTTAAAGTATTTGAAACCCTACTTCCCACGAATGGGGGTGGGGTTTCTCATCAAATTTATCGGAACGATTATGGATTTATGTATTCCATACATACTGGCGCATATTATTGATACCGTTATCCTGACGAAGAATAAAGGGCTGATATTCGGGTGGGGAGCCTTAATGATTGTGTGTTCCCTGCTGGCGGTGTCCTTTAATATTATTGCAAACCGGATGGCATCCAGAGTCTCCGGTGACGCGACGGAAAATATACGGCATGACTTATTCTCAAAGACGATGCGGCTTTCCAATGCGCAGACGGATTTCTATACAAAACCTTCTCTGATATCCAGAATGACTTCGGACACTTATAACCTTCATCAAATGCTGGGGCGGATCCAGCGTTTGGGAGTTCGTGCGCCGATTTTGCTGGTGGGGGGACTCTGCGTAACCTTTACATTGGACTATGCCATGGCCTGTGTGTTGCTTGCGGTTCTGCCGCTGCTGGGATTTATCACGGTGTATGTATCCAGAAGGAGTATTCCCATGTTCGGCGGGCTTCAGGAGGCGAACGATCGTTTTGTCAGAATGGTTAGAGAGGATATTGCGGGTATCCGCGTGATTAAAGCCCTGTCCAAAACAGATTACGAGACGGAGAAGTTCCGCTCTATCAACAGAGAAGTGGTGGAGAGAGAGCGGAAGAACGGTATGGTTATGTCTATCATTAATCCGTCCATGAACATTCTGCTGAATCTGGGTTTGGTAGGAGTCATTTTGGTGGGGGCGTACCGTGTTAATGCCGGAACTTCAGAGGTGGGCAAGATACTTGCTTTTACCACTTATTTTACGATTATCTTGAATGCTATGATGTCCATCTCAAAAATGTTTACCATTTTATCCAAGGCAATCGCTTCAGGCAATCGAATCTGGTATGTACTGGAGGGGGAAGACGACATGCGTGTTATGGAGATCTATGGGGAGGCAATGGGGGACGAAGGAAGCCGGGGAGATTCTGCGGAAGCGGAAGATTGCGAGATTTGCTTTGACCATGTTACCTTTTCTTACTTAAAAAAGGGAGAGGCCAATGTAAAGGATTTATCCTTCCGGATTAAAAAGGGAGAGACTCTTGGGATTATCGGCGAGATCGGATCCGGTAAATCTACTATTATTAATTTGATGATGAGAATGTATGACGCCGATCAGGGGCGTATTCTTATCGCGGGAAAGGATGTCCGCAGTTACGAACCTTCGGAACTGAAACAGAAATTCGGCGTGGTATTCCAGAACGATACGATTTTCGAGGATACCATAGCGGAAAATGTAACTTTGGGCAGAAAGATCAGCAGCAAACAGCTTCAGGATGCGTTGTTTTATGCCAGAGCCAGTGAATTTGTGAAGAATCGGGACGACAAAGAGGGGGAGGCGTTGAACATAAAGGGCGCCAACCTAAGCGGCGGACAGAAACAGCGTGTGCTGATTGCGAGAGCCTTGGCGGCAAGACCGGAGATCTTGATTTTAGACGATTCCTCCAGCGCATTGGATTATCGTACCGATGCAGAGATGCGGAAAGGGATCCGGGAGCATTTTCAGGATACGACATTGGTGATAGTAGCGCAGAGAGTCAGTTCCATACGGAATGCGGATCATATACTTGTTTTGGAGGACGGTGTTCCCATCGGATACGGCACTCATGAGGAATTGATGGAAGGTTGTGATGTCTACAGTGAGATCAGCAGATCCCAGATGGGGGCATGATACAAGATTTATTTTGCAAATGATGCTGCTGCGGCATTTTTGATTCCAGCGGGCAATGAGCCAAGCGGCTGTGTATGTATGGACATAAAGCATTGTGCCATGGCTTGGCGAATGACACGGGGGTTGGCACATCCCCTTATAATGCACACAAGGAGTATAAGTTTGGAAGTAAACTTCCAAATATTGATTGGTATGTGCGCAAGAGGATGTGTAAACACCCCTCTTTAAGCGCATTAGGAGTATAGATATGAATACGGAGAAAAAGCGGTATTCCAAGCGGACGATTCTGAGGCTTGGACAATATATGTGGCAGTATAAATGGCTGTTGGCGCTGGCAATGATTTGTACTTTGGGAAGCAATTTGTTTTCTCTTATCGGCCCTAAGCTCACCGGACTTAGTATCGGGGCGATAGAGAGCGGAAGGGGCGCAGTGGATTTTGAAAAAGTCTTCTACTATGCGGGCTGGATGGCGCTGTTCTATGTAGTGTCTGCGCTTATGTCCTACGGCCTGCATGTGCTCATGCTGACAATCAGCCGCAAGGTGGTTTACCGTATGCGGCAGGATGTGTTCGAAAAGCTGATGACGCTGCCGGTGGGATATTTCGATGTGCATCAGACCGGTGATATTATCAGCCGCATTTCCTATGATATCGACACGGTTAACGCATCCCTGTCTAATGATCTAGTGCAGCTTTTGACCACGGTGATCACGGTCACCGGAGCGCTCTTGATGATGCTGTCGATTTCACCCAAGCTGGTGCTGGTATTTGCTTTTACAGTGCCTCTTTCCGTGCTGATCACAAAGTATATCACCGGTAAGACCAGACCACTGTTCCGCCAGCGTTCCGCAAAGCTGGGAGAATTGAACGGCTTTGTGGAAGAGATGATTTCGGGACAGAAGACACTGAAAGCATATAACAGGGAGGAATATACGCAAGGGAAATTCGACAAGAAGAATAAGACGGCGGTGGAAGCGTATTACAGAGCCGAGTATTACGGAAGTGTGGTGGGGCCTTGTGTAAATTTTATCAATAATTTGTCCCTGTCTCTGATCAGTGTATTCGGTGCTCTGCTGTATCTGGCCGGAAGCATGAGAATCGGAGATATCTCTTCATTTGTATTGTATTCCAGAAAATTTTCCGGGCCTATTAACGAGGCGGCCAATATTTTCAGCGAGCTTCAGTCGGCTTTGGCCGCGGCAGAGCGGGTATTCCGGCTGATTGAGGAGGCTTCGGAACCTGCGGATGCAGAGAATGCCATTGTTTTGGAGGGCGCTCGGGGAGAGGTGGAGCTTCAGTCCGTGAATTTCGGATATCTGCCCGGCAAGACCATCATACATGACCTCAGCTTCCGGGCACAGCCGGGGAAGCTGATAGCGATAGTGGGACCTACGGGAGCCGGGAAAACCACTTTGATTAATCTGCTGATGCGGTTTTATGACCCTGACAGCGGTACGATTACGGTGGACGGAAAGCCCAACGCTATGATGACCAGAAGCAGTCTGCGGAAAGCCTATGCCATGGTGCTTCAAGATACTTGGCTTTTCTACGGAAGCATCTATGAAAATCTGGCCTACGGTAAGGAGGGAGCAACCAGAGAGGATGTGGAAGCGGCGGCAAGGGCGGCTCATATTCATTCCTTTATCAAGCGGCTTCCGGAGGGATACGACACCATTCTGACGGACGAGGGCACGAATATCTCCAAAGGACAGAAACAGCTTTTGACCATAGCAAGGGCAATGCTTCTGGATTCCAAAATGCTGATATTGGACGAAGCTACTTCCAATGTGGATACCCGCACGGAACGTCAGATTCAGAAAGCTATGCTGAAACTGATGGAGGGAAAAACTTGTTTTGTGATTGCCCACAGGCTGTCTACCATTGAAAATGCAGATTTGATTTTAGTGGTCAACGACGGCGAGGTAGTGGAGCAAGGGACACATGGGGAATTGATGGAGCGGCAAGGTGTGTATAGGCGCCTTTATAACGCACAGTTTGAGTAGAATTGGGCGGAAAAGTTAAAAGCTCCGTTCAGACGGGATCCTGCAGAGTATCCAAACATGAGAATGAATTCTGCTTTCGGAAGGCATCTTCAATCATAGAATGCATGATTTTTGTTCCGGTACATATACTTTATTAAAAGAGCATGGAATCGGGATGAGTATGAAAAAATTTTTAACAGCAATCCTACTGTTTGACTTAATGGCGGGACTGCTGTTTTTAGGTTTATGGGAGCGGGAAAGCTCGGCAGTAACAGCATGGGGCAATAACAGCGGTATATCGGAGGAAGAGGGAGAACGAGGAACAGAAGAGCGGGAGGCGGAAGCGTCAGGGAGAGAAGAGCAAGGGTCAAAAGTACAAGAAGCGGAAGTGCAGTGGGACGGAATGGAAACGCTGAATAACGTCATAACAGGACGGGGCGGCGAAGCGGCGGAAGAGGTACGAAAAATTGCGATAACCTTTGACGATGGCCCCCACCCATATTATACGGAACAGCTTCTGGACGGTTTGAAGGAAAGGGGAGTCCACGCTACGTTTTTTGTCACGGGGGAACATGCAGAACTTCATCCCGATATCATCAGGCGTATGCAGGAAGAGGGGCACCTAATCGGAAATCATACCTACAGCCATATCCAGCTGACGAAGCAGAACAGAGAAACATTTAAAGAAGAACTGATACATACCAACGAAATTCTGGAGGAGATCATCGGTGAAGAGGTGGTATATGTGCGCCCGCCCTATGGAAGCTGGGATAAGTCCTTTGAAAAGGAGCTGAATATGTTCCCCGTGCTTTGGAACGTAGACCCTCTGGACTGGAGCTCCTGCAATGTGTCCTGCATTGTGGAGAAGATTGTTAATAAGACGGGGGAGAATGACATAATTTTGATGCATGATTACTACGATACCTCAGTGACGGCGGCACTGGAGGCTATTGATAAGCTGATGGAGGAGGGCTATACTTTTGTGACGGTGGAGGAAATATTGTTTGACTGATGACGACGTAAAGCGCTTTCCTTGCACAAAAACCGGGATTGCTGCGCGCTGAAATAAGGCGCCTGTCTGCGCCACGGTGAAACAGAAAATTGCCATAAGGAAACACGTTAAAAACCGGAAGGAAGATATAATGCGGCGGTTCAAGAAGATAATTGTTGATAAGGTAGAATACAAATGGCTTTTTCGATTAGTATTGCAGAAGAAATGCGGAAGAAATACAGAAGAAATACGGAAGAAATACAGAAGAAATTTCCAAGCTGAATATAAATGGGGATACCAACATTTTGATGGAATAAAAATTATGCAAAAAATAGGTTGCGAAATACTTAAATGACACTGTAAAGGAGCCGGCTAAAAGCCTATGACACCGTTGCGCCAAAAGGCATGAGAGCCAGCTTTGCCAGCTTGAACTGCTGCAGTCCGAAAGGAATGCCTATAATGGTAATGCAGAGGGCCGCTCCGATAGCAAGATGCTCTATTGCCAAAGGCAGTCCGGAAATGATCAGCCAGAGGACATTTAGAATCAGAGATCCTGCCCCGCCGCCGTAAGTAACTTCTTTTCCGAAAGGAAAGAAGCTTAAACCTGCCATTTTAAAGCATTGTGTGCCCACAGGAATTCCGATGATGGTAATGCACCAAATCACACCTGCCAGACACCAGCTGAGCCCGCTGACAAAACCGCCGAAAATAAACCATAAAAAATTTCCCAAACACCCCATTTTTTTCTCCTTTTGCCATATAAATATACTCTTTTTTTAGAAAAGTGTCCCTAACATATAAATTTTAGAACATCGTGTATATTGTTATACATCATTACAGAATCTGATCATCTTAACTCCATTATAAGCTTAAAATCGTTCATTCGATTAATTGTTCAATAGTTCTTTTGCATTTTCTTCTGACATGAGGGTATATTTCTGATACTCGGCTCGTAATAATTGAAACATTTCCGGATATGAATTCCGCGCCCGCTGTAAATCACTATTTACAATCTGAGCAATTTTCTGAAATGGAAGAGTTTCCCAACGAAATTACTTTTCCTTCCCATGACAATCCTTGCTGCAATGTATTTCTATATCGTGTCAACACCAATAGATTTCCTAAAATCCTTTGCTCATTATTACAGTTTACAAAAGCATTTTCAACCAAATTTCTAAATTTTCTCAACCAAGTTTTGACCTGTACTTCATCTAATTCGATAGGATCAGTATCTAAGGTAAATATCTCCATTTATTTCAACCTCCTGTATCAAATTTAAACAGTATCTATTTATTAAATGGAGCTTCTCTGTTGAACACTGCAAAAAAAATTCATATCAATTTCAACTTTTATGCTTGATTATAAAATATTAGTCTGCTACCTGCAATGCATAATTTATAGGTTTATTTTAATGGATATGCAATTTCGAAAAGAGAGTAAATATACAACCATTTTCTGCTTCGGATAAGATCATTATATTCTATGTGAAAAAGCAGAAAAGGTGAATAGGTTTATCCCTTCGGAAAGTTCGTCATATAGCAGCCCATGGCGGCTTTTTTGAATATTCTGTTTTCAGGACATAAGAAATCCCTCATAGCCGGAATAAATGTGAAGCATTCTTTATAATGCCGCTTACAGTTTTTCATTATATGACATTTAGTATTGGCTTATCAACATATTTTATTATATTTTTTTCAAAACCTTGAGTTTTGGTTATGGTTCAATTTTGCCGTTCACTTGTTGCTGCCGCGAGGTGTTTCAAGCTATTTTTGCGTTTTTGGTTACATTTAAGCAGCTACTAAAACCGAAATACTTAAGAAAGAGAAAGAAATCTTCGATAATAAATGTAACAATATCCAAGAAATGCATGGTTATGACAGGAGCAAGACAGATGAATACGATGATATCAGGCTATACGGAGAACAGTGGAAATTTCATTCAGACGTTTGGGGAGAACAGAGCTGCCGGTGCGGAAAGCGGGGTATCGGCTTTTGCCCAGACTATGCAGAGACAGGAAGCGGGCAATACGGCAATGCAGGGAAAACAGAGTCCCCAGAATATGTCCATGGAAGAATATAAGCAGTATATTACACAGAAGATTCGTCAGATTCCCGTTCATCCGAGCCGCAGAAATGAATTTATTTCCGTCCATATTTCGGAGGAAGGGTATGCCGCTATGAAAAATGACCCGGCGTATGAGGCATGGGTGCTGAATGACCTGCGTTCTATATGGTCCCAGCCTTGTTTCTGTTTCGGCAGCGGGGATAGGGTCTATACAAGTATTTACTATGGCGCCACCAAAGAGGAGCGGCGCACGGACACATGGACCATTCCTGCCAGAAGGCCCAGCGACCGTGCACGTGAGAGACGGGAGGAGAACCGGCGCAGGCTGGCGAAAAAGATTAAAAAGCAAAAGCTCCAGAAACAGCTTCGGGAAATCGCCTTTCAACGGCAGGAGCGTCAGCGGGCATTGGTAAAAAAGCTGATTCAGCACCGTCAGGAGATCGAAAAAGAAAACCGCCAGCGCTGGAAAAAGTCGGTGATAAAGGATAAACCCGACGGTTCCAGAGTGTTGGAGACAACTACAAAGAAAAAGACCATCCAGAAGATTACCGAGAGAGATATCCTTCGGGTGGAGGAAGTGCTGCGGCAGATACAGATGCAGCAGGAGATGGTGAATGAGAGATTTTTTGAGGACGGGAACTTCTATGGTTTCCAATATTGGCTTATGAACGGTTAAATGCAGCTATATCTATTCTTAGGGAAACGCTGATTAAAGCGTTTCCCGCGCCGGATTTGCGCTGCGGAGCAGCATAAACTGCTGCAAATCCGTGCGCATCCGCCAGAGGCTCTAAGGAAACGATGATTTAATCAGCGTTTCCTTAGAAACGTTTTGTGCCGCCGCCAGCCAGCTTTTCGTTGGTCTGAATGTGAGGGATAATCAGCCGATGAGTGTTCTAAAGATGCGCAATGCTCTGATCTAACAGTTCTTGTTTTCTGGCATTCTCGGCTTTCTCTTCCGCGGTCAGTTCCAAGCCGCCCTTTTGAATCTGTGATTTCAGGCGTTCGGATAAAGCTTGCAGCCCGTCCCCGAAAACGTTACAAGGACATTGCCGCCGTATTGGCCGGAGATATCTTTCATTGCCTGTAAAGCTTCTTCTTTTGACAAAGACTCCATGATTTTATTCCCGTGTTCATCGGTGGCGTTCAGCTCATATTTTACCGAGGTGTCTTTCGGCGTAAGCCCTTCTCCGCCGGAGCCGTAACTTTTCAGCGGCTCCTTCCCTTTATAAAACCGGTCATAATTCTACAAATGTTTATTGCCATGTTTACACCCATCTGCGCGCTGCGGCGTGCGCTCAAATCAATAGTTGAATACGCATTTCTATTCAAACTTATACCCCTCTTGCGCACATACCAATCAATATTGGGAAGTTTACTTCCAAACTTAACCTCCATGTCTGCCTCCTAAGAAGCCTTTTAACATTCCCTTTGACAGTAACTCAATAGTTTCCGTCAGGACATTTGAAATGTCGGGGAAATGCAGTCTTGAAATCTGTTTCAGGACAATTAATAACTATAAATGAGCAAATTTGAATTTTTACCAAAATTACTTTATATGCTTTAAAACTAAAGACACCATACCTTTTTGGGTGTATACTGTTTTTGCCTAGAAAACAATAACCTGCAAAGGATGATGTCTTATAGAAAACA
>CAJUTJ010000107.1 GCA_910589655.1 uncultured Acetatifactor sp.
ATACCTTGTTAATCAAGGGCGCGAAGCGCCGCACATTTTGTACGGTTTGTCAACCCCTTTTTTTAAAAAGCTGGGGGAATTTATAAAAAAGGAATCCCAAAAGCCGCATAAAATAAGGCTTAGAGATTCCGAGAGTCTATATTATAAATATGGAGGAATTTTCAATATGAATGTACGCAACGAAATCAAGGCACAGATCATCCGTGCCGGAATGACCATGCAGGAAGTGGTTGACCTGCTCTCAGACGAGTATGGTTGGAGCGACAGCGTTTCCAACCTATCCGCAAAATTGCAGCGGGAAAGCATCCGATACAAGGAAGTATTGGAACTTGCCGATGTGCTGGGATACGACATCGTATGGCAGCAAAGACGGGAGAAGTGATGCCCCGGCAACAGCCTTTCGCATCGCCCGTCCCCATAGGCGCACCGCTGCCTATGGATGGCAGTGAAAAATGCGATTTTCGCTGCCACCGTCTGCAAGAGGAGGTTCACCGGAACAGATTCATGCAGACGTGCTGACCATGGGCAAAGTTGCAGACATTTTCGCCTTGGTCAGCAGAGGTTGCCGCAGCAACCGCACTCCCCCTCGGGAGAGCCCTCGGAGAGCCCACGGCACTTTGCAGCCAGTATGGATGAAAGTGTCATAGTGGGTTATTACACTTTGAAAAAGTGCCGTTTCCCGGTTTTCCCGCTGTCTGCAAATCTCAAAGAAAGGACAAAAATCCATGTCAAGAAATGACGGAATAGACCGCACCGCAGCCCGGAATCAGGACTTACCGACGCCGGACGATGTAGCAAAAATACAGGAACACAATGAGCGTGAAAAGGACAGTTACAGCAATCAGGATATTGTGCCGGAACGCACTCCGCTGAATGTTCACTTCAAAGATCCTACCGATGATTATGTGAAAATGTTTGAGCAGATGGAACAGGATGGCGTGATTTCCACCAGAGGGTTGAAACCGGATGCCATCAAATACGGTGAGTTGGTATTCGATGTGAACTCCGCTTACTTCTACAACCACGGCGGCTATGAATTTGCAAAACAGTTTTATGCCGATGCCTATAAAGCCGCCGTGGAGATCGTGGGCGGTGAGCAGTATATCCTTTCCGCTGTGATGCACGCCGATGAGCGTAACCGGGCCATGTCCGAAGCATTGGGCGAGGATGTGTACCACTATCACCTCCATGTGGTTTATATCCCGGTGGTAGAAAAGCAGATCCTTTGGTCGAAGCGGTGTAAGGATGAATCCCTCCGGGGAACAGTAAAGGAAACGATCATGCAGGTCAGCCGAAGTAAGAAATGGGATTCCAAGCCAGTGCTTGACGAGGATGGAAATCCAAAGCTCAATGAAAAAGGAAAAAAGATTTTGAGGTCATCCTACAGTGTATTGCAGGATGACTTTTTTCATTTCATGCGTGCTGCCGGATATGACGATGTGGAGCGTGGAGAGCGTGGCAGCACCGAAGAACATCTGACAGTGACGCAGTTCAAGGTACAGGCTGAGCAGCAGCGGTTGGAAGCTGTGATCGGACAGGTGGCACAGGCAGAACAGAGTTTGGAGGATGCCAAAGCTGCCACGGAGAAACAGAAAAAGAAACTGGAAGTTCTGCAAAAGGAGACAAAGGCGGCTAAGACCATTGCGCTGACGGTGCAGGATATTGAAGCGATGGGAAAGAAAGCCACATTCGGAAACAAGATCACGCTGACAACGGATGAATGTGACACACTCAAACGCTATGCGGTCAACGGTATTATCGCTAATGCTGACAACAAGCGACTGAAAGAAAAATTGGCTTCCGCAGAAAAGACGGTTTCCATCTGGAAACAGCGGTACGAAGCAGTAAATGAAAAATATATGGAACTCAAACAGAAAGCCCAGCCTTTCTTGGATGCACTGGAAATCGCATCTGAAAAGGTTCGGGCTTTTATCAATTCTATCCTCGCCAGAGGAAAGGAAACACAGGAACACAAAGCACCTGCCCGTAAGCGTGGACAGGGCATGGAAATTTGATGGAGGTAACTGCCTATTGAAGAAATATTATGAGGATGCAAAATATAATGCGGCATTTGTCTGCTGTGTAGATGTTATGAGCCAGATGCTCCAAAAATATGGACATCAGGTTTTGGATAAATTGGAACAGGATGCCCCGCAGAAAGTGGAGCATTCCGAGGAAAGTAATCAAGCGCAGCCTTTGACGGATAATGCAGCGTAAAAAATTACAATTTACACGTTGCGTATTCGATGTAGCTATGCTATAATGATTACGCAACGTGTATTTTTTGTTTTTTATGGAGAAAAGATTGATGGATTGTAAGAACAGAATTATCAAGTTGCGGGAAAGCACAGGACTGAACCGGAAAGATTTTTGTAAGCTCGTTCATATCCCTTACCGGACTATGACCGAGTGGGAATTGGATAACCGCCATGCACCGGATTATGTGCTGTGGCTTTTGGAGTATTATATCCGCAACGAGGGACTTATGGTAAAAGAAATGAATGAGGGAGGTGGAGATTCTGAAAAAGAAACAAACTAAATGTTATCTTTATACAAGAGTGTCCACCTCTATGCAGGTTGACGGGTACAGCTTGGATGCCCAGCGTGACAAGCTGCGAAAGTATGCGGCATACGAAGATATGATTATTGCCGGGGAGTATTCTGATGAGGGATTTTCTGGAAAGAACATCCAAGGACGGCAGGACTTCCAACGGATGCTGAATGACATCCAGGACTGTAAGGACGGCGTATCTTATGTGCTGGTCTTTAAGCTCTCCCGATTTGGCAGAAATGCGGCAGATGTTCTGAACTCTTTGCAGCTCATGCAGGATTTCGGTGTCAATCTGATCTGCGTGGAGGATGGCATTGACAGTTCCAAGGATGCCGGAAAGCTGATGATCTCCGTGCTGTCTGCGGTGGCAGAAATAGAGCGAGAGAATATCCGCACCCAGACAATGGCAGGACGTGAGCAAAAGGCTCGTGAGGGCAAGTGGAACGGTGGTTTCGCTCCTTATGGCTATAAACTGGAAAACGGCGATCTTGTCATTGCGGAGGATGAAGTGGAGGTAATCCGTGTTATTTATGACCGATATATTCACACCAACGAGGGTGTTGCCGGAGTTGCAAAATATCTGAACCGCAATGGCTTTGTCAAGAAGCTGCGGCAGAACAATACCATTCCCGGATTTTCAAGGAGCTTCGTGCAGGACGTACTGGACAATCCCGTTTACATGGGGAAGATCGCCTATGGCAGACGCAGGACGGAAAAGAAGCAAGGTACAAGAAATGAGATGCACGTGGTTGAGCAGGCAGAGTTCCCTATTTATGCGGGGCAGCACGAAGCAATCGTTTCGGAAGAAGATTGGTATCTGGCACAGGAAAAGCGCAAGATCAATTCCTTTAAGCGGGAAAAGGTCAACAATCCAGACCATGCACACATCCTGTCCGGTATTCTGAAATGTCCATGCTGCGGAAAGAGTATGTACGGCAATATCGCCAAGGCGCACAGCAAGGACAAGAAAACGAGGTATTATTACTACTGCAAAAACACAGTAACACCAACCGGACATGAGTGCAGCTTCCGACTGAATATCGAGCAGACGGAGATCAACAAGTTTGTGGCTAAGATTATATCTGCTATGGTCAACAATCCCCGGTTTGTAGAAGCGATTCAAGAAAAAATTGGTACGGCAGTTGATACAGAGGATATGGAAAAGCAGATCGCCGTTCTGCAAGGGCAGTTGAAGCAAGCCTTTGGAACGAAAAGCCGCTTGGAGCGTCAGATGGACACCTTGGATATCAACGATGCTCACTATGACAGAAAGATTTTAGACTTGCAGCGCCGCTATGATGAGCAGTATGACACGATAGAAGAAATCGAAGTTCAGATTGGAGAATTGCAAAGTCAAATACGCAGCATCCAGCAGGAGAAGATTTCCGGTGACAATATCTATCGCTTGTTGCTGGCATTTGATGAAGTCTACCATTCCGCAACTGAAGCGGAACAGAAAGAATTTATGAAAGCCTTTATCGAGCGAATTGAAATGTTCCCGGAGAAAAGGAAAGACGGAAGCTGGATAAAGAAGATTGTATTCAATTTCCCTGTTCCTGTTGATGGCGAGGAAGTGAAAGAACTTCCCTTGGAAACTGAACCAACTGTCGAGACGGTGTGTTTATTGTCCAAACTTAACGCAAAGCAACATATCGAGATAAACTTGGATATGGACGAGCTGGATCTGACCGATGCGGAGAAGAAAGCTACCTACCAAGAAATCAAAGATTATGTGATGGAGCATAGCGGCTTGAAAGTCAGCAGCTTGTATATCGCACAGGTAAAACAGAAGTGCGGTATCATCGAACGTGAGAACTACAACAAGCCGAAGTCTGAGGACGCTAAACAGCCCCAATGCCCGCCGGATAAAGAAAAAGCAATCAAGGAGGCATTGAAGCACTTCGGCATGATTTAAGGAGGGCGAAGATGGTGCGCTTTAACAATTTTCAAAAATATATTGACGAGCATATGACGGAACAAATTACAGTCGGAAAGAGCGGGGCAAGTGTATATGGGCTGGATCATATACACATAGCAAAGCATATCCGGCGTAATTTGATGCAGTCTGGTGCTGATTGGGATTCATATCGGCGAGAGTCGCAGTTTTATTCTTCTTACACATCTGAAAAATTCCCTTTCCTGCCGAGGGTATATCATTGCCACCAGACGGATGAGGAAATTCAACTCATCATGGAGAAATACTGTCTGGTTGACAGATACAATCTGGATGATGTCGTGCTGGAAAAAGTTTTTGATGTGTTGGCTCAGATTCATAATATGCCGATTCCAGAGTTCATACCTAAAATGGATGCCGGCGCATTAGGAAAAAGCTATTCAAATGTATTGTCGATTCTCGACTGCCGGTATTACACATGATGAAATCTCAATGCAGATGAGTTTGGCTAATCTTAATACTTCGTTTATACACTGGCACAACTATCTTCGAGGATGTTCGATAGAGAGGGTACGGGGGATTTGGGATAAAATGATCGAGGATGCAGAGTATCTTTACAGTGTGTGTATCCGCTGATTACATCGTTTTGAAAGCACAATATGATGGTATATATTGGTTATGTAAAAGCATTTGCCAAATGATGAGAGTGTGATAGGTATGGAGAAACTAAGGAAATTTGACGTAAAGCAACTGAATATTGTAAATATTACTCCGGAACTTCTCAAGAACTTTGCTCACTGTCAAAAGATTACGAAAAAATGGGTAAAACGGGACGATGTATGGGAGCTTACAGATGTATCGCTCCTGCGTGAGTGGGGGGAAGAAAAGCGAATTTGGATTACCGAGTATATGTGCCAACAAATAGATCGTGGCGGCATTACAGTTGGAGTCTTTTGCGGTGAGCTTTTGATAGGATTTTGCTGTGTGGACGGTACTGTATCCGGCAATTTTGCGAAGTATGCAAATTTGACGATGCTTTTCGTTGATGATAATTGGAAACGGAACGGAATTGGAAAACTGCTTCTGCAGGAAGCTCGTGAACACGCAATAAAACTCGGTGCAGAAAAGATTTTTGTTTCCGCTATACCATCAGCAGAGACGATTGCCTTTTATCTTAAAATGGGTTGTGTCGATGCTGATGAAATAGTAGAAGCTTTTGTGGACTCAGAGGATGACCGCTATTTAGAACTTATGGTTAATCCGGAAAAAGTGTCTTGTTAACGCTGTCATGAAGTGAGGAGGAAAGGTTGAATAAAAATGCGTATTCAACTATTGATTTGAGTGCGCGCCGCAGCGCGCAGATGGGTATAAAAATGTATCAGAAATTGCAAGCTCTTTTTTGCTGCATTTTTATGGGAGCCAGTGACGGCTCTTTTTTTCGTTGGAGAAAGGAGGGTGAGGGTCGTGGCATTCAGGATTCAGGGGATTACGGTGGCGATGATCCCTGTCCAAGGTTTTTGCCACACTTCATAACCTCCTAAACTAAAAAGTGCAGAGCCTTGATAATTCAATAAAGACTTTACACTTTCCGGTTTATAGGTTGCTATTCAGTTTAAAGAGTTATATCTTCAACATTCACGCCTAAAGATGATAACTTTGCAATGGTTACTTTGATTAAATAATCAAGCATTTCATTTTCATGACCGCCATTTGCTTTTTTAATTTGCTGTAAATCTGTATATCTGTCAATGGTTACTGTAATCAATTCTTTATCAGACACTTCTTGCACCATCTTTTCACCGCCTTTTTGATTGATGCTGTTTATTGCTGCTACAATCATTATAGCGATTTTATGAAAAAGTGTAAAGCTTTTATTCAAGTAATTTGAAAGAGCCACTATAAAATCAAGCAGCTCTAGTATATGATCTGCTTAGAAGTGATCGAAATTGAATTTCCAATTGCCCTCAGTACAGAATATTATTCAATAGGAATAGCATCTAAATGAGAAACTGATACTCATTCGAAAGAATTTGAACCCGTTATGGGTGACAGTGTAAAGACCTGTTTCTCGCAGCACTTTTCACCGATTCTATGTTATATAATATTGCGCCTGAGCGTTCCAAAGCTGGTAATATTTACCTTCATTGTCAGCAAGAAGCTCATCGTGGGTTCCTGTTTGGATGATTTCACCTGCATGAAACACAGCAATTTTATCGCAAAAACGGCAGGATGAAAGGCGGTGGCTGATGTAAATGGCGGTTTTGTCGCCGGCGATTTCATTAAACTTGCTGTAAACCTCATATTCCGAAAGGGGATCAAGGGCAGCGGTGGGTTCGTCAAGGATGATAAAAGGCGCATCTTTATAGAGGGCGCGGGCAAGAGCAAGCTTTTGTGCCTCCCCGCCGGATATTTCCACACCGTCTGTGTCAAAGTCTTTGTATAGAAACGTTTCCAAATCATTTGGCAAGGATTCGAGACGTTTATCGAATCCTGCTTTTTTCAGACATTCTGTCACTTTTTCACTGTCATATGTGGCACTGGCAGAGATATTTTGTCCGAGACTGAAGGAAAACAAACGGAAATCCTGAAATACCACCGAGAATATTGACATATACTCGTCATAGTCATATTTCTGAATGTTTACTCCATTGAGTAATATTTCACCTTCCGTTGGATCATACAAACGGCACATCAGCTTGATAAACGTGGTTTTGCCGGAACCATTCATTCCGACAACAGCCAGTTTTTCACCGATTTTAAATTTCAGATTCACGTGTTTGAGGACATATCTGTCGGTGTCGGGATACTGGAAAGATACATCTCTAAATTCTACGTAATATTCGTTATCATCCCGTTTCTCAATCGTCAATGAACCCTGATACATATTATTCGGCAGGTCGAGATACGCAAACAGATTCTGTAAGTGGGTACAATACACTTCATTATCGGACAGTATATACATTAATTCTTGTAATCCTTCTCCGAGTCTTGATAAAACGGCAACATACTGCACTATGCTTCCGACGCCAAAAGCCCCAAACAATGCTTTTGCTGCAACAAACAGGTAGCACACAGTATTTGCAAGACCGATAATGATTTGGGCAGCAGCGGGATAGAGCGACATTTTGAAAATATCGAATTGGTTTTTTCTTTCGTGCAAAATGAGCTTATCCAACTCTTTTTCGGCAACAATGTTTTGGCCATATATTCGAATGTCTTTGGCTTTTTCCGGATTCATATATAATTCTTTGCCGAAAAACATAAATACCCGGTTAAACCAGACAGTATTTTTACAAAAATTCATAAATACTTCATTTTCACTTATGGTTGCTTTTGATTTGCTTAAGCCCCCCAATATAATACAAATCAGGACAATTAGAATCCATACGGGATGATCTATAAGTTTATTTCCGGATTTGGATACAAAGAGGGAGATAGTCATAAGTAGAGAAGCCAATATATTTACAAATGTCCGGACAAGCGCCGAGATGCCCCAAAAGAGCTGTGCCAAACCGTTGCCGAACATATAGAGATTTTCTTCAGCCTCCTGCCGTTGATGCTGGATTGCGGCATTTTCCAAATCAACAAAATCAAGAGACATTTGCTTGTCAGAGAATACTTTTCCAAACCAACTCCACATCTGCGATTCTTTTTCATTACATATTTGATTGATAATATTTTTCAGCACTGCACAAATAAAATGAATCAGTACAACACTAAGAACATATAGAATAACTGTTTTGACCCTTCTTTGCGAAGAAATTTCATTGATAATCCGTGCAGTAAACCAAACGGAGAGGAAAGGCTGAATAGAATGAATTAATTCATATACTGCTTTTCCTTGTGCAAGACCGGGACAATACTGTTTTAAAATTGAATAACCGCGCATTGTGACAGAAATTCTTTTTGAAATGGACATTTTTTTCATTCTGACACCTCCGTTTTATTGTTATTTTCTCTGTAATATTTCGCTTGCATTTCAAATAGAGTGTAGTACCTTCCCCTTAGTTTAAGCAGATCATTGTGAGTGCCTTCCTCGCATACTGCCCCGTTTTCAATGAGGATAATACGATTACAAAAGCTTGTACTGGCAAGTCTGTGTGAAACAAATACGGTGGTTCTTCCGGCGCTTATTTTGTTGTAATTTTTATATAGCGCACTTTCGGCAATGGGATCGAGAGCAGCGGTAGGTTCATCGAGAAGCATAATGGGAGCGCTTTTGTACATGGCACGGGCTAACAGTAATTTCTGGATCTCGCCGCCGGAAAATTCTATACCATCGTCGTAGATTGCCTTTCCGAATTGGCTCTTTACTCCATTGGCAAGTCGTTCGATTTTACTCCAAAGTCCTGCAGTGATCAGGCAATTCCTGACTCTGTCATGATCTATGCGTTCCTGAGGCGCCTCGGCAACAATTTCTTCAATCGTTACAGGCATGATACTGAACTGTTGGAATACTGCGGAAAAAAGTTTGTAAAATGCGATTCGATTGTATTCCCGGACATCAATACCGTTATATAAGACCTGTCCTTCCGTCGGATCGATTAAACCACAAAGTAACTTAACAAGTGTTGTTTTACCGGCGCCGTTTAATCCGACAATTGCGATATGCTCTCCGGGAATGATTGTCAAATTGATATTCTGCAAAGTATATTGTTCGGCGCCCTCATACTTGTAACTCACATTTTTTAGTTCAATTACTTTCGGGCCATCATCCACAGGACTTATTAAGCTGCCGTTTCTGTTGAAGGTTTCCGGATATTCAAGGTACGAACGAAAATAATTTATTTTAAGGTTTATCTGACTCAGCGTGGTTATCTGCGAGAAAATATTGCTGAGCCATGCTGAAAAACCAGTAACTACATTAAAATACAAAATAAATTCTGCGACAGATAGTTGTTCATTCCATATGAGATATAGCAAATATAGATAGGCAGCGCTTTCACGAAGCAAAGCTAAGCCGCTGTCATATACGGCTACGCCAAAGAGTTTGCCGGTAAGCCGCTTATACCATCCGGCAATGCCCTTCATATTGCTGTTATAAATATCTGAAAACCATACTGCCATTTTGTATAGGCGAACATCTTTTGCCGAGCGAATATCACTGGAGATACTGTTAATATAATTAATACGCTGCTGATAACTGATCCGTTCTTTATTGTTTGCAGCCGTCCACGCAATGATCCTTTGGTTCAAAAGATAACTGATTACGGTGGTTATAATCAGAAAAACAATGATTCCCCAATTCAGCCCTGCAAGCATTACCCCAAAAACGGTTAATCCGAAAAGGCTTGTTAAGAGCGTAACCAAGATTTCATATATATTTGAAAGAGGGGAATAATGTCCGTTACAGCACATAAAACTTTCTGTTTGAAGCTTTCTGAATATTCCGTTTTCCTGATTGATATAGTCGGTGGTCAGCCCTTTGAGCGCCACGCGTTTGAGATAAAAAGTGTTCATTCTGAATTTCTGGTGGTAAATAAATTTTGTCAGAAATATATCGGCGCCTGACAGTATGGCGATACTTCCCATAAAAGTCAGAATGGCAGTTCCCAATTTATATATGCTTTGTCCTGTAGTCACTATTTCTATGACTACTTTGGGCAGAATCGTAGTTAATATTGGAATCAGCGTGCTTACCAATATTTTAAGAACACACCACCACAAAAGCGGAAAATGGCATTTGGCTGTATTGCTTATACAGTACATAATATTCCGGATGAAAGAATACCGGGTGCGATTCAATTCATCGTTCAAAACTTTGTTAGATCTTTTCATATACAACATCCCTCCATTAGCGCACACTCTAACACAGGAAACGGCACAACAAAAAATCCGTGCACTAAATGCTTCTGCCAGTGCACGAATTGCAAATCACGCAAGGGCATCTTTCAAAACACTTCAAAACATGCCGCTAATGCAGGCACTAAAAATTCCGAAGTAAAAGCGCCATCCTCGCTGTTGTACTTGACCCAGCCGCCATGTGACTCAAGAATGGCTTCAGCACGACGCAGACCGAAACCGTGGACACCGTCCTTGTGGGTTGCGAACAAAGAGCCTGTCTTCTTTGTCTTAGCGCCTGCTGTGTTGAGCATGGAAAAGTAAAGCATATTTCCCTTCATAGACATAAAGATGCGAATGAACCGCCGGTTTGACACCGCACAACAGGCTTCAATTGCGTTGTCAAGAAGATTTCCTACAACAATGCTCAGTTCCAAATCGGAAATCGTTAATGAATCAGGCACATTCGCTTTAACCGTCACGGCAATGTTTTCTGCTTTCGCCTGAGCAATTTTTGCGGATAAAATGGCATCCAGTGAAACATTGCCTGTCTTCAGCAGCGTATCCACATTCATCAACTGAGAGTCAAGCTGTTCTATATAGGCCAGCGCGCGTTCGATCTCGCCGGATTCAAGCTGTCCTTTCAGTGTTTGCAGATGGTGGTGAAAATCATGCTTATAGCCCCTCATTTCCTTGTAGATGCTTCGCACTTCGTTCAAATGCTTTTCGGATTGATCGGTCTGATATTCCGCCAGTTTCAAATATGTTTTCTTTCTCATAACCCACCTCAATTATGTTCAATGAATGTCCGGTTGATATCGTCATATTTTCCCCTTGAAAGAGGAAGCTCGATGCTGCCGATATGAATCGAGGTACGAGAAATACGTGTTATGTGTTTCAGCGAAACTAAATAGGAACGATGAATACGATAGAAGTCATCGCTCAATTTTTTTTCAAATGCGGAGATGCTTTCCTTGATCTTGTATTCCGTATCCTTCGTATGGATGACAATATAATGTAAAAATGATTCCGCGTAGAGAATCTCGGATTCATATAATTTAACCGTTTCTCCGTCACAGACAATTACAACAGACGATGGCTCTGACGACAATTTTTCGGCTGCTTTTGTCAGTACCTGCAAGAGTTTGTCCGCAGAAATCGGCTTGCTCAGATAGTGGAGTGCATCAACCTCGTAGCCTTCACCGACAAACTCAAAATGTGAGGTAATAAATATGATTTCGACTCGATTGTTGTTCTTGCGGATACGCTTTGCAAGTTCAATGCCGTTCATATTTTTCATTTCAACATCCAGCAAAAGAATATCATATGTTCTGTCTTCCCAGTAATCGAACAAGAACGCTTCCGCCGAATGAAATGTACTGATATCACAAACGCAGCCGAGCTGTTTTTCCCACATTGATACTATAGAAGAGATGTATTCGATTTGATTCTGCTCATCGTCGCAGATTGCTATTTTATATTTCATGGTATTCACCGCCATTCTATAATCGGATTTAGTTTTTTACCGGCAATGCCGTCAGGAAAGCCGCTGTGCCGTACTCAAACATAACTGTCGGTTTCCCAAAGGCAGGACGTTCTTTCCATGAGTCGGCGCGCCCGCTGCATTTTCATTCCCTTTTTAGTATAAACCTTGGAATATATAATTATATAACTATAAATGAGCAAATTTGAATTTTTACCAAAATTACTTTATATGCTTTAAAACTAAAGACACCATACCTTTTTGGGTGTATACTGTTTTTGCCTAGAAAACAATAACCTGCAAAGGATGATGTCTTATAGAAAACA
>CAJUTJ010000108.1 GCA_910589655.1 uncultured Acetatifactor sp.
CCCGGTGGGATGTGTATGATTAGTATAACCATAAATGAGCCGCCAAACAACTGTAAATTGACGGCTCATTTTTTTTCTATCTAACCCCGGATCTACTAACTAAGAGTTACTTTCCATTCCTCGCAAGAACCTTGACCAGTTTCTCAAAGTCTTCGTCCGAGTAAACGTGTGTTTTCAGATCCTTCCCGGTATGCCGCTTATACATATCCATGATAACCTTCTTTTCCGCTCCTGACGAAAAACCATGCAACGCATATCCGTCAAAATAATACTGCCCTTTTCCATTTTTCGCCTGAACGATCTCTCTCATGTCTTCTTCCTCCTCTGATTTCAACTCTAATTTTCCAATTCCAAACGCATCCAGGATCCCGCATGCAATATCATCCATCCTGGAATTAAATATCCGGACATCCTCTGCGTTTGTAATAAATCCAAATTCTACCAGACGGTAATTATACCCACGTGCGGCCGCCCTGTTCGGATTTGCAAGGTCATTTCTTCCAACAATCATACTGGAACGGCCTGGAAGAATCCTGGAAAGCATAGCCGCAAGCGCAGAATCATATTTGTCCGCTGTAAATCCCGCATTGATGATAACATGCCCGCCTCTGGCAGATGGAACTCCTGCGTCCATGTGCGCTTCAAGGATCCAATAATCTTTTGGGATGTTCAGAGTGCTGATTCCGTTATCTGCGTAATAATTCCGGTTAAAATCTCCCAGGACTACGTTATCCCCGCCGATCGCTTTTAATCTGTTCCCAAGCGCACGTACTCTTTCTGCCTCCTGGTATCCGTTTCCGACCGCTCCCGGATCCCCGGCTCCATGTCCTGCTATGTAAAATAATTTTGGCATATTTTTCCTCCTATTCGTGTTTCTTCGTTTCGACCTCCGGCAGCCCAGCGACAGAAGTTACTACAGACAAAATCCCGGCCAGAATGGAAGCTGATACCACATACTTCCAATCGACTGCACCAAGTACAGTTGCTGTGCCTACACCTGCTACGAATGCCTGAGCCGTGGTCTTGATTGCCCGGATGCCGGCCTTCTTCGCCCATTCCTTCCAATAGTTACTCATAGTCTGTCTCCTTTCTATAAAATCATAATAAGCGCCGTCACTACAGCTCCGACAACTGTTCCAACTATGGCTGTTATGATCGCCTGCTTAATCTGTTTGGTGGTTTCGGCCGGCTCTTTTTCCAATGCTTCCAGCCTGTCCCCTTGCTTTTCCAGTTCTTTCAGCATGTTACTCATGTTGACGGCCATTTCCTTGACTGATACTGTCAGTTCGTTTATCTGCCTGACATTATCCTCTAACAACTGTATGCGGCGGTTTTGCCGCTCGTTTTCGGAATCTTGGCGTTTCGCAAACTCTTCATGTTCTTGTCTTGTGATGTAGTTGTCCATAGGCATCACCTCCGAATAGTTTCTATGGATATTATATAATTTTTTAGGCTCTTATTTGTACCAAGTTATCCTTGAATGTGTCCTTATTTGCAAATCATTTTCCCGCACATCCAATCTCAGATTAACTCACTAAACTCCGCAATGGAATCTGTAGAAATAGCGCAACATTCATACACGATGACTCCTGTTTTTCTGGGTACTGTTGAGGAAATAAATAATTATCATGATAATTATAGTCGTGATTTACCGAATAACACGTATTATAGATATATTGCATCTAATACGGTCGGAGGAGGACAGCTTGGTAACGCTACATGGTACGTGGAAGGTCTTAAATCAAGTAATTCATACGAGTGGCAACTCGCAAGAACATACTTATCTTTAGCAAATGGTGGAATGCGGTATAGGAGTAAATGGAATGGTGCATGGGGAGAGTGGACATCCCTTATTTAGGATTTCAAAATTTTTACCCTAAAATCGCAAATCCCTTGTACCATGCATTCGTGATATTAGTGGCGGATCTATTTTTTAAAGTAACTACATATTTATCTATATTTATGTAGCATTCGTAAAGCGGCCCTGATGAACCAATAAATATGGGACTTGCACTCGAATACTTCATAGATGTTCTACCAAGCTCTACAGTCTCACCGGATGAAATGGCTGGGGTTTTTACGACATATACCAATATAAAATTCCCCATTCTTTGAAACATTATCTGAGAATCTCCTTTGGTAAACAATTCCGTATCACTGATTGATGCGTTGATTTCTTCCATCGCGGAGTTTAGTGAGTTAATCTGAGATTGCACATCCCCCGTCAATCCACTCAAAAACCCGACCTTACTTGCATCCACCACAGACGCCGCCACCTTCCCTCCATCATCCGACACAAGCACTTTCCCCGCTGTCAGATTCTGCCCAAGCAAGGATGACGCCGCACCCGCTGACAAATCAGAAAACCACTTCATAATCTTGCCAAGAATGGTTCTTACATTATCAGTCGATGAGATATTCTCCCGGGACTCTGCCTGAGAGAAATCAACTGTTGAATCGTCTATTTTTTCAGTGCCGCCAGAATCGTATCTGACGGCTTTTCCGTTAATTATTTTAAAAATCATAGGTTGTCTCCTTTTTAGTTATTTTGCCATGGGGCGGCAGACTATAAATGCTGAATATGTTTTGTTGCTACTGCTTAGACTGTATATTGAGAATTCGCCTTTAAAAAGCCCAGCATAATTTTTCGAGTTAGTGGAACCGCCATATAACGGGGTGCGTCTATAAGTTGTATGGTAAGAACATGAATCTGTATAAAATGTGTTAGTGTCAGTGCCATTTAACTCTTTAACAAAAAAGCCTTGCTTTGTAAACAACATTTTACGCACGCAATTGTTTGAATCGCCAAAGATTATACTATCCGGGATGAGTTCGTATTGTTCGCCGCCGGCTACTACTCCGCCAAAAACACTGTCCTTTCCATCATCATGCATTTTTACGCTTACACCTTTTGTATGGTCATATACGATCCCGGAATATATTTTATTGCAGTTTCCATATGGATTTTCGATTCCGAAGATTTTTACTACACCGGAACTCGAGCCGTAAAAAACACCTCTTTGATCTGCATTTCCAGAATAAGCAATTCCGTAATTATAAGCATTAACGTAACTCCTGCACTGCCCGTATCCGAACACGGCCTGCGCATCCGTACTTTTTCCTATCAACAAGGATAATAGCATTAAAAGCGTATGATCAGAGTTTGACATTATATTCCATATATTGACACCATCCGGATTATTTGCTTTTGCTCCGTTGTAAAAATTATTAGGAGAATCATTCCCGGGATTTCTGCCGGAAACACTGCGTGTTTTCCCATTATAAACCGTTGTCTCGTAGGCCGAAAAATAGCAGTACGGAATCTCGCTCCCATCTACATCCATATGCGACCAACAAACATACTCATCATCCTGCTTTACGTCCGATATATACACCTCGGCCACATCTTCACTTATCGGTTTTATTTTCCAATATACCTTTGGAAATTCAATCATAACATTTCCTTCATCATCAATATTGGGCGCAAATGATACTCCATCCTCTCTCTGCTTATAATTATCTGGATTAAGATAAAATTTTATCGTTCCATCATCATTCAAAATGCATGGACGAAACTTCATGAAAAACGCATCTTGCCAATCTCCATAATCAAACGTTCCTGCTGTAAAGTCCATCTTTGCCGGTCTATAATCCGCATTCGTCTCAATATACGTTATCATTTCAGCCGGGTCTGACTTGCTTTGGTCAATCACAAATCCATATACTGTACCGTGCTGAGTCTGACCGCTGACTCTATTCACATCAGACGCAGTATACGCATTTTGTGTCGTATACGGAAACAGAGCATAATTATACACTACATCATCCACAACGTTTGTGTCTTGCAATCCGTCAGCGGAATACTGATCCTTTATTGTGCTGTCCGTAATCAACACACCATCCTCAATACTTTGTGGCGGTTCTCCTTCTTTCCGCACCACCTTAGTTCCGGCCCACTCTGCGATCGGCTCACCGTTAAATATGACATTTTCTGGGTCTTTCCACGTCAAAACCAGACTGTCTGGTCTGCCTTTTAAAGCCAAATCTTGCACATTTCCCACCTGAGCGCCGGACACTTCCACGCTACCACCGCCACCCGATAAAGGGTAGTCGACAAACTGCTTTACTCCATCAACGACTTCAATCCTTCCAATGGTTACGCCTTCTTCCCCTGTCAGGAATGCCACTGTACCAACGGGCAGACTGTTCATAGACCCGTCCAATTCCGCTCTTGTCCCTGAAAAACTAGCCGGCTTAATCCCGGAAAGTACAGACAGCTTCCCGGCTTTATTCCAGTAAATACTAGTCCCCGAGCTGTAATGCACTCCTGCTCCGACTTCAAATCTTTCATCTGTCACGAAATCATTACTGAGACTATACACATAGCCTGTCCTTGGAGACTCCGGTATTTCTTCGAATGCAATCGTGCCGCCTGGAAGTAAGCCGCCGCTCACCGGATCCCCGCCTGGCTGATAATTAAAAACACCGTCAACATATGCGGTTATTCCGTCTCGCAGCTCCCCGGCCTCCAGTTTGGTGTTCATTTCCTCTTCTGTTCCGACAAAATCCTCGGCGGCCTGTATTCCTGCCAGGACATCCCATTTCCCGTCTGCCGTCCAATACACATTATTCCCGGCTCCGTAAAATCTTCCGGCTCCGTCCACGAACCTATCATCCGTTGTAAAATCGTTGCTGATATTGTACATGTACCCGGTAGTTGATGTAATCGGCAAATCTTCAAAGCGTCTGGTATCAATAGGGATCAGTGCCCCCGATGATGACGCTGCTATGATCTGTTTTGCTTCTTCTACCAAATCAGCGGCTTGCTTTGAATAATGCTTTGAATTATCCGTATCTTCTCCCACTCGTGTCCCGGTTCCACCGACTGCCCATGATTCTGACAGTTTGGCGGATTCAGCAGCAGAATCAGCGCTGTTTTTTGCGGCCGCGGCATGAACGGCGGCAGCCTGTATCTGCGGCATGTATGTATTTACGATATCATTCCGTATGGCATTGACCGCATCTTTGTATTGCTCCGTTTGCGCCGCCAATGTCTGAACCTGTGCTAAAATTTCTCTGAATGCCGCATCGTATTGCTCGAACACTTCCGCTCCTGCGTTCTCCATATCATCCCGCATATCCTCGAAAGTGGAGATTCGCTTAACCTTCCCCGGTCCGAAACAGATATAGATCGCTTTTCCGTCCCGTGTGCTTGTGTCGTTGCTCAGAACAACGGCAAATTCCCGGGGTAGAAGTTTGTTCGGGTCAAAATCTTCATATACTCCGCCACGCATCAATATAGCCATGGTTATCCCTCCTGTTTTTTTGCATCACTTTCCGGCTGTAAACTCATTACAATCTGCGTCTGCAAATTGATAAAGTCTGTTGAAACCTTTTCCAGATTTTGTTGAGTGAGATTCAGAAGCGCATCCTTTACTGCGTAAGTCATCAGTTCCACCGGGATCCCGCTTTGCTCCATGTATGTTTCTATGAAAGCATTTAGTTCCCTTGAAGCCTTGTCCATAATAATTGATGCTGGTATTGTTATTCTTTTTGGTGCATTGTTTTCACTCATTTTTTATTCTCCTATTCTATTAATTTATAAAGAAGCCGGGGCTGCTGTTATAATCCCGTTTTTCACTGTTACGCTAGAGCTGTACCATCTTATAGTCCCGTCTCCTACATTTTCTATTTTTGTAACAACTGGAAAGTTTCCGCTATATGGTGTATATCCATTGATGGAAGCCAAATTACTCAATTTTATGTTTGAAGCGGTATAATTTTTAAAATCTATGTTCGAAGCTAAGTTTGAAAGTTTAAAATTACTGATTGTAAAATTATGAAAATCAACATTGGAGTATATGTTGCAAGTCACATTATTTGGGATATTAAATGAGTTTTTGACTCTCAATCCATCAATATACGCATTTTTAATACTATAATTATGAAAATCAACATCCGAATAAATGTCACACGTCACACCGTTCGGTATCGTAAATTTTGTTTTTGCGCGAAAATTTACAATGGAGTTTCCCATCAAATTTATATCATTTTCCACTCTTAATGACCCGTATGAAGATGTAAGTTTTCCGGCTATATCTACGTTTCCGTTTAGGTCTGTTGCTCCATCGACCGCTACATCTCCTCCAATTGTCAAGCTTTCCGTGATATCAACGTAACCATCAAGATATATTGCATATCCTGTTATATCTATAGAGGCATCCCCATCTGATGTGGCTAAAACTAATCTTTTTAAAGCACCAACGGTTCCATTTCCATTGCTATCTGTTCCTATTTCAATCGAAACACTTGGAGATTTTGTAGAGTACACTTTCAAAACGTCGGTTTGCGCATAGATCAAATTATCACCGGGCGATATATCTGCAACAATCCGTCCCCTGTTCTTTTCTACTGAACTTATCATCTTATTGCAAACAAGTTCGCTTTTATCAAGGTCGAAATAAACCGATCCATCTTTCGAACTTACTCTACCAGTAACGATCCATCCAGCATTCAGGCCATGAGTCGTAATCACATTAAATAATGCATTTCCGTTCTTATCCACCGCCCATGATGTACCGCCGTTTGAAGAGACTAAAAGGCCATTGCTTGTGTTGGTCACGATGTATGAAGACTCTGCCAGCGTAGGCTTGTCATGCATATATGATTTGTAAGACCCATCTTCCTGCAATTCTTTGGTAAAAAACAGCCCAAAACCTTGGCTTATCATTGCAGTCATATCCTGCACGGTCTTATCATAATCAGATATTTCCTTTTCAGCTTCCTGCCGGGCTAATACGATAGCCTTCACCTCGTTACCATAGTACTTACTGCTGTTTCTGATCGGGCTGTCCGCAGAACATTTCAGCGTTGTAAAGCCGTAATACTGGAAATCTATATCGGTTATAACCGTCTTATATACATTCCCGTTCCGATCAATCAGAATTGCTAAATCCATGAAATCAGCCAGGGGATAAGCCACGCTGTCCCCGGTAAAAGGTCGGAATTGCAGACCTACAATCAATTCGCCTATGATTGCGACAGTTTCCTCCTCTTTTCCGGCCGCAAGCTGGTTTTCCATAGACAGCACATATCCCTCAGAGCCGTAAAGCCACTCTTCCTTGTCTTTGGTCAGTTTCACGCCCGTGATTACCACGTCATCCGTTCCGATCTTAAGGCCGCTTTTAAAGGTCTGGAGGAAATGGATATTTTTCATATCCCTGAAATTCCCTCCGTCAAATACATCTCCTGTATTCCACGGGTTGAAACCGCCGCCGTCCGCACTGTCCCCGGATTGATACCGGGTTGTGTTCAGCTCGTCGAAATATCCCCCGTCAAGTCCTGTTCGCTCAAACTCAGAGAAATCATATGTTTGGATAACCAGCCTGTTGTATTCGTCAAAAAATGCGTTTCCTCCGGCAATCATGGCGCATAGACCGATAAACTGCCGGTGAGTCAGATTTTCCGGCTTCTGCTGGATTACATACCCGTTATTTGTAAAAACTGTTGAAAACAGGGTTACTCCGCATGTCCGGCAAGAGTCTTGCACTGCGGTCAACATCGTGGTTGGATATCTTATGTTGGTTGTATAATCCTTGTCCAATTTGTACGAGTCATCCGTGGCCGTAATCTGTATCGTGGTTCCATAGGACTCCGGCGTGATAACGGTAAAATTTCCAACATTAATTGATTCTGTCAGGCCGCTGTCTAAATCGTATTTTGTTCTGAGTAAGATTCTTGCCCCATAAAAGTCATACTCCGACCACCTGTCATCGCCATTCATCAGGCAAATATTCACTGTCCGTGGAACGACCATACCGAGCGGGAATGTCGTGCTTCCGGCGCTCTGGACTACGGAATTTCCAGATATCGTAAAATCTTTCTTTCCCAGCGTCTTTTTTGTGCCGTCCTGGAATGTGATTTCCGCCACTGCATAAAAGTCCCGGCGGTTTTTCATCGTCTTTATGTATTCGTTGCTTACCGTTTTCATATCGGATTCCTCCCGATAATGTTCATGCTTAGTTCATCATAGTGACCGGTCACATCGTCAAACCAGCCAATATTAAGAGAGCCCTTACCAACGTAAAAAGTATCAGTCCGCCAGCGCCCATAATACGGTGACATGTAATAGAAGTTGAAAAACTGTCCTTTTGCCACCATCTGCAATATGGTAGACATTTCCCGCAAGGTCAAATATGTGGCCTTATATGCAAAGCTCTCCACTGTAAATAGGGGAGTAAAGAAACCCTCCCCGGTCTGTACCCTGGTAGAGTCCTCCGTGTATGTTGTCTCAAAGCTATATCCGAGCCCTTCATCGGGTTGCTTTATCACTGCGCCATTTATCATATATCTATTCATGTGTCACACTCCTACGCCATTTCAAACGGGTTCTGGCCGGTTACTGTCTGCCGCAGCTTACCTTCTTCGATAATCTCATCAAAGAGCACACGCCGGTTGATGTTTGCAGTAAAGTGATAATTGCCGCTGCCTGACTGATTTCCTCTTGCTTCCTCCCGTACAATCTTTCTCAGGAGGGATTCCGGCGCTTCGATGTTGTTACCGTGTTTCTGATCTCCAAGCACTGCCATGAATTCACGGTTTGGCGGAATGACGGCGCCTGTTGCAAGGTAGGGAATCTGTCCAGGTGTCCACGTTGGAATGTTAAATCCTAATTTTCCACCGCCAATGCCCGGAACCCAATCTGGGATATCTATATGGAGACTGTTTAGCATTTGAGCAATATTATTCACCATCGTTGCCGCTCCACGAATTAAAGCATTCAATATTCCTATAATGGTATTTACCGGTGATTTCACAATTGATGCAAATAAGTTCCACACTCCCTCAAATATTGATTTTACGCCGTTCCAAGCTCGCTCCCAGTCTCCTGTGAATACTCCGGCCACAAAGTCAATGATTCCGCCAAAAATCTGCTTGACAGAGTTCCACATATTCTCGAGGTTTTTCAGAAATCCATTGAACACTTCTCCTAAAACACCAAACTCCCGTGACCAATCGTGCTGGAATACATTGGAAAGATAACTGTCAAATTTCTGGAACTTATCCTGCGCTTTATCCCAAGATTTCCCACAATTCTCCGCTAATTTTTCCATAGAGTCCTTCACGCCGTCTTTCAGCTTTTCGAATTTATCAACTACCCAGTCTTTTACTTTTCCTGCGGCTTCCTTAATATCATCCCAATGAGTAATGATTAATATAACACCTGCGGCAATTGCAGCAATCAAAAGTCCAGTCGGACTGAACAGCGCTCCAATTCCGCTCATGATTCCGCTAAGTCCGGTTTTAAGCATTTTCGCACCGGATATGAGAAGAGAAAATTTGTTTGTCCCCCCTGTCGCCCATTGCGCTATAGATAGGGCAAAATCAGCCACATTAAACAATGCTTTTATAGCCAATACGCCGGCCCCTATAGCAACAATTACTTTTCCGGATTTTGTATCAAGCAGACCGGATATGAGACCACTCAAAACTTCCCAAATCATAGAGAAGATCTGAGTGAAAATCTCGCCCCACGGAACCTCTGATAAAAGTTGTCCTATGTTATACCCTATCTGCACCCAGTCCATTTCCTGAACAAAGGCAAGAAGAAAATCTAAAATCCCCCTGATCCCATTTCCTATGGTTTCACCTGCCTGTTGCCAGTCTATAGAGTTCCATGCGTTTTGCAGACTTGACCCGAGAGCCGCTCCAAGAGTAGTCCAATCAGTAGTCATGATAAAATTATATAGTAAGTCGATTGCTCCATTTATGGCTGAGGTAAGGGAGCCAAACAGCGCCGTCAAAACTCCATCCCACGGTATTCCATTTATAAATGACGCAATGGACGTTCCGATTTCTCCCCATGGTATACTGTCAATGGCTGTTCTTATGGCGCTGAATGCATGTCTGACAGCTTCGCCAGCAATGCTGCCGAACTCCATAAATGCCGCCGGCAAGTCCCCGGCTCTAAGCGCATCAGCCGCCCTCTGTATGGCTCCTGGAAGGAAATTGAAGAACTCCACACCTTCGTCCTTCATCTTCTCTATAAAATCAATCAGGCCGTTTCCGATCTCTTCCGCATACGGTTCCAGCGCCTGGTATAGGCTTTTCAGGGATGACCGCAGACCTTCCCAGTTTATCTCGTCCATAAATGATGCAAGTATGTTGAAAAGACGTGGGAGCCCCTGTTCTGAAAGCGTCCAACTTGTCAGCGGTAATATGAAATATTTAACAAAGTCCACTAATGTTCCGCTTACGAAATCAGCAAAACGTTTTAGGGACGCTGTGAGTGTTTCTATGGACGTCAAAAGCGGTTTAAAATCAAGACTCTTACTCCATTCCACTGTGTAATCTGCCAAATCACGGAAATTATGTACGATAATCGCTATGATATCCCTTATATTTTCCAGAATGTGCAGTCCAGTATTGTTATAGTTCCACGCTTCCCGGAACTTTCCCGCCAGGTTCCCGACGATCAGCCCGATATCGCCAATAATATGCAGCATATCCGCCAACATAGCAATTGTAGCTTCCTGGTTCCAAACCTTTAAAAAGTCCCGGCCGATATCCTTTGCCAGCTTCCAGACTTCTTTCAAAGCATATTTCCAGGAATCCATGACGAATTTTCCTTCCCGGTTCCATGCTTCTTTCAGCGGGGCGAACAGCTTCTTAAACACATCCTTAACCTTGTCGGCCAGCTCAACCATGGAGTTTTCGACCGGAACGGTTGTGAACATATCCTCCGGCTTTAGTTCATCTTCTTCATCCTCATCCTTGTTGCTTTCCCACCTGCGGATTTCGTCCAGGCCAGACAGGTATTTATCCTGTTCTTTTGCAGCTTCTTTTTCAGCCTCCGCTGTCCCTTCTAAACTCTCTCTGTAGTCCTGCTGAACCTTTATTGCTTTTTCAAAGGTCGTTTGACCAGTCAGCGCTGCGAAGAACATCCCGACTTTGGTCGCTGCTTCTGAAATCAGATCGATAAACCGGGACAGTATCGGCGCTACCACGTTCAGGAGCGGAGCGAAGGCGGTTGCAAAGCTGTTTTTCAACCTGGTCATAGAGGACATCAGCATCGACATGCTGTCGTTTACTCTGTCAGAGTACATTACAAGGTTGTTTAGCCCCTCTTTCGTTCCAGTGACCATTGAGTTTAGGGCAGCACTGATTCGGTTAAAAATCAAAGCAGACAGTAAGAGCTCCTTGATTCTCCGTCCAAAAGTGGAAAACGAAGATTGTGTTTTATCGGTTTCCTTCCTCAAGCGTGGCATGCGCTTTTGTGCCAGCACTTTTATTTTCCCGGAAAGCGAACTTACAGCAGATGTCGCTTTTTTGAGCGTACCAGATATAACGCTTCCTAATTTTTTAAAAGCACTGATTGCCGTTTTTTGAACGACATTCGTTATCTTATTAAATACAGAGGATAGCTTTTTTACTGTCTCCCTGAGCTTCGAATATTTCCTTTCTGCTCCGTCAGTTTCCCCATTGAGTTTTTTTAATTTTTGGCTTTGCAAATCATATCTCTCGTTTAGAAGATCAAGGTCGTTTTCTGCGTATTTCAATTGTTTCTCTAGCTTTGCGAACTCCTCTGAATCACTTCCAAGAGTAAATGCCTTGCCAGTATCAACAAGGTCCTGCAATTCGCCTTGTGCATATCTTATCGTATTCCCGACCTCGTCCATTTTTTCGCTCAGGTTATCCCACGCAGCACCACTGTCTTTCCCTTCACGCTGCATTTGTTCCTGTTTATCGAAAAGTTTATTAAACTCCTGTTCAGCCTTTTTTATTTGATCTGCAATCTCTTTATATTCCTGAGTCGGTGTCTTAACATCTTTCAGCGCATCCATTTTAGACCGCAAAGAATCCACTTTATCCGCCGCCTTTACGATACGGTTCTCCATGGATGTAAGTTGAATTTTTGCTTTTTTTGTTTCAATTTCTGTATTTATCCTGACACTTCCATCATACTGCGCCATAAAAAAGACACCTCCACATAGCAGAGATGTCTAGTCTCCGCCCGTAACTTTTTCAGGTTAGCGACTGATTCCGATTATCAGCCGGGGTTTTATTTTCATTTTATCATGTGTGATAAATTTATTTGTACCAAATTATCCTGATATATGATACAATCCTTTTAGTGGCGCAATACCAATAGGAGGAAAGGGAAATGAGTTGTTGTTTGGTAATTGTTTTAGGAGTTATAGCGTTATGCGTAATGATGTTTCAATTCATTGTCGGGTTAGTAGTGTTAGATATTGTTTTCTTTTTACTGTTTCTTGGAAGCATCGGGAAGGCAGATGAACTAAAGAAAACGAAACCTTCAAAGATGATATGCTCAAACTGCAATAGCAGAAATGTGAAATTGTCAACAAGAAAATCCGGAAAAACAATGAGTGGATCACGGTATGGTCATAATGTGTTTGGCAACGCCACTATAAATTATGAAAGAATTGCAGAATGTAAAGATTGCGGATTTGTTTGGAACTACACAACGCAAGAGGATATAGACAATGAGTATAAGAAAATGATTGATTCAAGAAATATATTTGGCGCTATATTTGCACTTCTTATGATTTTTACACTTTATATATTTTTATGATATGCAATGCGAAGTCTTTGACGGTGGAGAAATCTGCCGTCTTATTTTTTTCTGTATCATGTATTTATTGTAATATAGGTCAGAAAAACTTTTGTACCAATTAAAAGAGCAGTATTTCTACTGCCCAAACTCAAAAAAAGGCACAGCCTTAAGCCATGCCATAGCAAGCGCCCGGATTCTAACCGGAGTAACCGCTATCACGGTGTAATCACCCTATACGACTACTTGCCTTTTCTATTGTACCATTTCTTTTTTACAAACTCAACCAGTTTCTTTTCCTGATCGTTCAGATTTCTTGTCCCGTTTTCATCGTGAAAATACCCTTCATGGATATGCTGACCATTTATTTCCTTATGGTCATGCAAAAGGTTAATGCTTTTAACTCTTTTCCCGTCAGAATCATAGTAGTTTATAGAATTTATTTCATTTTTATCATTAACAGTGACATATACTCTTCCTTTTGTCATTGTTTCCAAAGGATCTTTTGCATTATCCGCTCCATTGTATTTTACGAATTTAATATTGTTTTCTTTTAATAACGTGGAAAATTCTGTTCCGTATTTCTTTCCTTTATCCGACATTCCAGAACTCGCCCCTCTGCCACCCATACTTACACTTCCTTTTCAAACCGCTTGTGAAACGGCTGTATCTGCACGATATTTCCCCGGCACCCCTCCGGAACCTTCCCATAAAAGAGAATCGTTTCAGGCCGTAGCCTGGCCAGCATTTCATTATACCCAGCTATAAACAACGCCTTCTTCGTCCTGCTGTTTGCCGCACCTACACTCGATACCGACACAACGCCGCCCTCAGGCTCCCCGTCAAAACACCACTTGAAAGAATCCGGCGTACTCCATGAGATTGTCGGTATCGCATTCACGCCGTTTTCTTGCAGATATGCGCCCACCCAATGCTTCCGGTAATGATTGTATATCTGTATGGCATTCGGGAAGTCGGTGTATGTAGAGAAATCCGGGGACATAACATGCGCAAACCGCCGGAACATGTCAAGGTACTTGTCTGGATTCTGCCAAACTACGGAGAATTGATAATCGTCGAGGAAAAAATGCACACCCTTGCCTGATCTGTTCTTTTCGCTCCTGGCGTAGTTGAACCCCATCCAGTCACACTCTGTATAGTGTGTCGGCTCTAACTGCGGAATGCCGTATTCCCCCACGCCTTCAAATATGCGATTTTGGAGGTTTTCATAGTTTTTTGTCTGACGATACATCAAATCAATTCCCTTTCATTCCTTTTTTATCTCATACATTATCCTCGTTTTATTTTACTATAAAACCTCGTCAAGTATAGCCTGTCTTTCTGCTTCCGCTGCAAGCTCTGATTCTGTTTTTGGACTTTCCAGCTTGACAAGTTTTTTATTCTTCGCGACAAACTCCCTTTCATGCTTTTCTAATTTTTTGTGATTATTCAGCTTGTCCCTTATTCCAACAATGAAAGAAAAGGTTCCCTCTCCGATCTCGTTAAAATATCCCAGGAATGTCCACCAGTGCATATAATCCACGTTTCTCGTTTCCATCCCTGCAACTTTGTTGATCGCCGAAAAGATCATTTGCTCATCCTGCGCCCAGTTGTATACCGGAAGTTCCACCATGCTCTTTTCCGGCTGCCCGGCAGAGATAAACCATGAAATTTGTTTTTGAACATCATCCAGATCGAACCCGTCCTGCGCTGCCTGGATTACATCATCGGCACAGGAAAAGTCCTCAAAAAGCAGATAAATAGCCACGATCCATTTTTCCTCTGGATGCAGCTCTGGGTCTTGGAAGGCTTCAAACGCTTGGAGGATATTGCGGTAGTCGGTTCTGATTGGATAATCCTCTCCGCCCACCGGCAGCACCTCCGGCAGCGCGCCTATCATTTCGCACCTTTCCTCTTATGATCCTGCGGCTGGTATTTTGCCATACGTTTCATACTTGAAATCTTTTCCAATCGCTCTGAATGATCGGACATTTTTTCCACAACCGGGATAAGCGAATCAAAATAATCCATCCACGCTTCAACTTTAGGAATAAAATCTGGAATAACTTCAAATACATCTGACCAGAATTTTTCTGTTGTCCCAGATCCGAAAACGCCGTCCATGATTGATTTGGATTCTTCATAAAGATTCTTGTAAAGTTCCAGAATCTTTTCTTCGTCCTCATCACTGATTTCTTCGTCTGCATTTCCTTTGTACTTTTCCCTGATTTCCAGTTCCTTATTTTCCAGATCATCTGCAAGACCTAAAAATTTTTTTCTCGCTTTTACAAATTTCATGTAAATAGAAGCATCATTTCCAGAAATCACAACAAAATTGTCGCCGCTACCAAAGTATACTTTGGTAAGCTGCACCCGGTTATCGATCCGCATTTCCTCTGTTTTTGTTGTTTGATTTTCAATTTTCATTTCTTCAATTTCTGCCATTCTTAATATCCTTTCCAAATCCGGGAACGACGAAAAAGCGCGCCCCCAGATTTATTTCTTTTAATGCTTTGTCTAATTACCTCAATCAGACAAGGACGATCCGCTATTATCATTCACCGTAGAAGCGTTTCCCGTGGTAAATGTCGGAACCTTGTCCGCTACTGATACAGTCCCCTGGGTACGAGCTCCATCCTCGTTGATAGTAAACGGAATTGCATAGCCAGATGTGCTGCCTCCGTCATTATCCACAACAATCTTAACAGGTACGGAATATCCTGATCCGGTCGCTGTTTTCGCTCCTGTTTCGCTTACTTCGATGTCGAGAGTCGCTACGATCATGGTCGCCGCTGTGTGCGCATCATCCACCGCCAAATGGTCTGCGATGTACTGGATGTGAGGATAGATCGCATCCTCCTGCCGCGCTATGTATTCGTTGCTCATGGACGGTGTATAACCGTTGTTGACAAAGGTCGTTTCCCCCTGGACGTTTTTGATTGTTTCGGTGTCCGGGTTCATGTCGATTGACAGATCGTCCGAATCCTTGCCAAGGCATGTGTATTTCGTATTGTCGAACGTCAGCCACATAGCCCTCTGTCCTCTCAGAATCTTTCCTGTTTTTGTTGATTCAGGCATACTTTTTCTCCTTTCTACCCCATAACTTTAGGGGTCAGCGGCTTATTCTAATCGCAAGCCGGTAATTATTTAATCCACTTCATATTCCATCACTACATTGGCTGCAAATACGGTCGACTTATCTCCCTCAACCTCTTCCACATCCGGGAAGCTGCCGCCCGCGGTGATCTTTGTTATTGTCCTGTTTCCTGTCAGCCGGGGGAGGTTCTGCATATCTTCCATCCAGCCCGTAATGTTGTCCACAACGGACTGTGCGTTGATCATCTGACCGTTTCCCTGCGGAAAACTCTGGTAAGCAACCTGAATAGTTAACTCTGCCGTGAATCCGCCAAGCACGTTGCGTTTCTTGATGCTGCCTCCGGCCGTTATGATGTAGACGCACTTGCCGACATCCTTTGAATTGTACTTGATCTTTGCGTCCTCCGGGATATACGGGCACTCTGCAATCAATTCCAGCAGCATTTCCCCGACCTTATCATATTCCGTTTTTGACAGGCGTTCTTTGATTTCTTCGGACATAGTCTACTCCACGATTTCCCAATCATCAGCCAAGCAGTCACGGATTGACGGAACCCACATAGCATGAGAGCCGTCCACGGTGCTAATCTGCAAATACGGTTCACACTTGAACAAATCTCCCTCATTCATGCCCCATGCTTCGGCGGTCTGTTTGTTGCATGGAATCCCTTGCGGATAGCCTTTCTGATAGACTACAGACAGTCCCTTGCCGTTCCAACCCTTACGGGTTACTCTTTTTCCTGATTTTAATGCTTCTAATGCTTCTCCAAAATTCATATCTTTATCTTCCTCCTATTTCAAATCGTGGTATTAAGGTATAAACGTCCACCGTATCAACGCTGAACGCATACCCGTACTTGGTTTTGATATACTCAAAAAATCCGCCGGGGTACTTGGTTTCGTCCTGCTCTATCAGTCCGACAGGCGCATCAATGTCAATGCCTAACTCTGATTTTTTTACAATGACAAAGAAATTTTTTGCTTCGGTGTCCAGCGTGAAACTTTCCAGCATTTCATCAGTGGTGAGGTCGTTCCATACTTCCGGCGCTTTATACGGCTTTGGAAGATTGACATTTGGGATTTTCACCACGCACACGCTGGCGTTTTCCATGCCACTTGCCTTTTGATTTGCTCCCTGTGTTAGTTCAATCCTCACATTGTCAAACCGTGTGCCGAAATACGTTTCTGTTTCCATCAGCCCATTTATGTAGCGGTTATAGACAACCACGCTGTCAACATAGCCTATTCCCATAACAAAACCTCTTTTCAAATAAAAGAAACTACCAACTGGATAACTGATAGTTTCTGAATTTCTATATTTTTCTTTCTACCACTACAATGGTATCATTGTGTTGACTTCCGTGTGCGACAAGCAATATTTCTATGATTTCAAATCCGTATTTTTTCCCTATTCCCGTACTGTTCCACCCACAAGATATTGTAATTCCTCCCGGGCGCACTATTCTTGATATTTGCTCTCTGTGCTTTCGCCAGTACGAATTTTGAGTAGTTTCTTTATTGACCGTAACTCCCATTTTTTTATAGCACTCGGAAACTTGTCTTGCAGAATATGGTGGGTCATACAATACAGTATCAACGGAATTGTCGCCAAATGTTTTCAAAAAATCCGTTGCGTCCATGTGATAATCTGTATCATATTGAGGGTCAATGTCATTTGTTATATTTGCAATGCGGTTTTCATTGGCAAATGGGTCAACAATTTTGCCAAAAGCGTATTTTTCAATCACTTTCCGAATCGCCTTTATACGAAATGTGTTTTTATTAGCCATTTCCCATGCTCTATTTATAATCATTTAAAACACCCCTTTCTATATCTCGTATATTTATTTTAAGGCATTTTTATAGATTATTTGTACCATTCTAACCGCCACAGAAACCCACAAACTATCAGCTATTCAGTTGTCAAGGTTCAAAATCTGCTTATTCCTCCGGCTCCGCTGGCTTATCCTCCGGCGGTCTGCTTATCGGGGCGTTGCGGCGTGGGTAGGGGATTCCGGCATACAGCAGATTCACGCCGTTGGAATCTGGAACAAGTGACAGATATTCCCTCACAGTGTCCCGGTAAAGCCGCTCCTGCGCCGCCTTGTCCGATAAAACAGCGTCAATCAAGGTACTGCCACCCTCTGCCTTTGCTGTGTACGATATGGATTCACTGCCGGAGGAAACGGAAGACACCACTTTTCCCCGGAGTGCGCCGGATTCGTCCGTTATGTACCCCTGCCCCTCTGATACACGTTTGGTAGCGACATCAATGTCCCTAGCAATCTCAATCAGCTTGCAGACACACCGCCGGACGGCTTCTACATCGTCCTCATTAATGGGAAATGCGAATTTCAGCTTATTCAGCGTGAGCATGTCCACTTTCCGGCAAGCCTCCCAGGACAGCCGGTTAAAGTCGGTTTCCGGCATGGAATCCTCGCCGTATATGCTTTTGTAGTAGTCGTAGGTTACATATCCCATAGAATCACCTTTTAAACAGTATGCGTTCCCTCTACACCACGGTTTTCTCTTGCAGCAGTGCGCTTTCTAAGCCACATCAGG